>CAZKTB010000007.1:0-8909 GCA_964555485.1 uncultured Thiopseudomonas sp.
TTTGGTGCCCAGGAGAAGACTCGAACTTCCACAGCCGTTAAGCCACTAGTACCTGAAACTAGCGTGTCTACCAATTCCACCACCTGGGCACATACATCAATCATTCATCACAATTTGCATTGCAACTCTGGCGTTGTGCGGGCGAGAATATACGACCCCCGAACACATTTGTAAAGCCCTGGAGTAAAAAATCTTCAGGCAACCTTTTATAGAGTCATAAGGATAGTTGAATTTTGAAAGCCAATTGGCAGGGGTTGGACCCCGAAGCTGCGCAAGAAGCGCAAAAATATGAAAACCCCATTCCCAGCCGCACTTTGATACTGCAGCACTTGGCCGAGCGTGGTGCTCCGGCGACCCGTGAACAGCTTTGTGCCGAATTCGGTCTTGTCGATGAAGATGATGTCGAGGCTATTCGTCGCCGTCTGCGTGCCATGGAGCGGGATGCCCAGGTGGTCTATACCAGGCGTGGCGCCTATGCGCCGGTCGATAAGCTGGATCTGGTAGCAGGCCGGGTGCAGGGTCATCGTGACGGTTTTGGCTGGTTGCTGCCGGAAGGGGAGGGCGATGACATTTTTCTCAGCCCGGTGCAGATGCGCAGCGTATTTCATGGTGACCGTGTTCTGGTACGCGTAGCGGGTTTTGACAAACGCGGACGCAAGGAAGGTGTGGTTGCCGAAGTGGTCGAGCGGGCGCGGGAAAGCCTGGTTGGCCGCTACCATGAAGAAGATGGCCTGGGACTGGTGATTCCCGACAATACCCGCATGCAGCATGAAATCATCATCAGTCCGGGCATGTCCGCTGGTGCCGAAGTCGGCCAGCTGGTCGAGGTGCTGATTACCAACTGGCCCACTGCACGCAGGCCGGCACAGGGCAGGGTGGTCAGAGTACTGGGTGACTATATGGCTCCTGGTATGGAAATTGATGTTGCCATTCGCAACTATGATATTCCGCACGAATGGCCGGAAGCCGTGCTGGATGAGGCCGGACGCTTCAAGGAAGAAGTTGGCAACAAGGACAAGCTCAGGCGTGTCGATTTGCGCGAGCTGCCATTTGTTACCATTGATGGTGCGGATGCCCGCGACTTTGACGATGCCGTTTACTGTGAACCGTCACGCGTGCCGGGGCAGGGTGGCTGGCAGCTCTATGTCGCCATTGCCGATGTATCCCACTATGTGCAGGTAGGTTCGGCACTGGATGCCGAAGCGGAAAAACGTGGCAACTCGGTTTATTTTCCCGAGCGCGTGATCCCCATGCTGCCGGAAGTGCTGTCCAATGGACTGTGTTCGCTCAATCCGGATGTCGACCGTCTGGCCATGGTTTGCCAGATAGAGGTTGCCCGCAGTGGCAGGATTCTCGACTACAGTTTTTATGAGGCGGTAATTCGCTCCCATGCGCGCCTGACCTATGACGAGGTCAGTGTGATTCTCGAGCAGCCCAACAGCAAGGAAGGCAAGGCGGCCAGCAGGCAACGCAAGGCACTGGTGCCGCATCTGCAGCAGCTGTATGGGCTGTATCAGGCGCTGGCCAAACAGCGCAAGCGCCGTGGCGCCATCGATTTCGAGACCCGCGAGACCTACATAGTGTTTGGCGAGGACCGCAAGATCGCCGAAATCCTGCCGACCGAACGCAACGATGCCCACAAGCTGATTGAAGAATGCATGCTCTGCGCCAACGTGGCCATGGCCGACTTCTTGCACGTGCACAAGCTGCCGGGCTTGTACCGCATTCATGATGGTCCGCCGGAAGCAAAGCTGGAAAAGCTGCAGGGCTTCCTGGGTACGCTGGGCCTGAGCCTGAACAAGGGCAAGCAGCTGCCTGCGCCCCAGGACTATCTGCGCCTGCTGGAGCAGGTGCACGGCCGGCCTGATTTCGATTTGATCCAGACTGTCATGCTGCGCTCGCTGAGCCAGGCAGAATACAGCCCGGACGATATCGGGCATTTCGGTCTCAACTACGAGACTTACACCCACTTCACCTCGCCGATCCGCCGCTATGCCGACCTGCTCAATCACCGTGCAGTGCGTAGCGTGATCCGCTCCAGACGCAAGTCGGAGCATGTGGTGCGTGCCGGAGCCGGTCCGCTGCCCAAGGCAAAGATCTATCCGTACGACCTGCCCAGACTGGAAAGCATTGGTGCCGAGGTGTCGGTTACCGAGCGCCGTGCCGATGAGGCAACGCGCGATGTGGTGACCTGGCTCAAGTGCGAGTACATGCTCGAGCGCATTGGTGAAACCTACGACGGCGTGGTGACCTCGGTGACCGGTTTTGGCCTGTTTGTCGAACTGAAAGACATCTATGTCGAAGGCATGGTGCACATTACCGCCCTGCCGGCCGACTACTATCACTTCGAGTCCGTTTACCACCGGCTGGTGGGTGAACGCAGTGGCCGCAGCTACCGGCTGGGCGACAGCATCGAGGTGGTGGTGGCGCGGGTTGACCTTGATGAGCGCAAGATCGACTTTGAGCTCAGTGCGGCCGAGCAATCCGCTCCGGTTGGCAAGAAAGTAGTGCCAGCCACATCTGACAAGGGCGGCAAGAAGCCTGACCGCAAGGCCCGGAACGCCGACAAGGCAGGCAAGAAAGCCAGGCCAGCCAAAGGCAGAAAACGCAAAGCCGTAAGCAAATCGAGGAAGTCTGGCCACTATGAGTGATCTGGAACAGGTATATGGTATTCATGCGGTCGGCGCGCTGCTGACCCATCACCCAAAACGCGTCAAACAGCTGTTGCTGGCCCGTGGCCGGCAGGATGCCAGTGTCGAGGCGCTGCGCGAGCAGGCGCTGGCGCGCAAGATCGAAGTGCGCCAGGTCGAACGCGGCGAGCTGGATGAGCGGGCAGAAGGCGTGCACCAGGGTGTGCTGGCGCTGGTCAGCCCGAGCCAGGTCTGGGGCGAGAACATGCTTGACGAGTTGCTGGATCGCGCCAGCGAGCCGCTGTTGCTGCTGGTGCTTGATGGTGTCACCGATCCGCATAATCTGGGCGCCTGTCTGCGTACCGCAGATGCCGCCGGGGTGCATGCGGTGATCATTCCCAAGGACAAGTCCGCTACTCTCAATGCCACTGTGCGCAAGGTGGCTTGTGGTGCAGCAGAGGTGGTGCCGCTGGTGGCGGTAACCAACCTGTCACGTACCCTGCAGAGTCTGCAGAAGAAGGGCGTATGGATTGCCGGTACCGCTGGCGAGGCCGAAGTCAGTATTTATCAGCAGGATCTTACCGGTCCGCTGGCGCTGGTGATGGGTGCCGAAGGCAAGGGTATGCGTCGTCTGACCCGTGAGAACTGCGATTATCTGGTCAAACTGCCCATGCTGGGCTCGGTCAGCAGCCTCAACGTGTCGGTAGCGACCGGAGTTTGCCTGTTCGAGATTCGTCGGCAGAGGGGAGTTTGATTTTTTTGTGCTTTTCCTGATGGTGAAGTGCTGACTATTGTGTGGGTGTATCCGGGGTGCGAGTTACGCAAAGTCGCCGTGAATACATCCATGTAGGCTCCATGGCGGCATCCCTGCCGCCAAGGCTTTGCTCCACTCGCACCCCGGATACACTGCTGACTTCTCATGAACTGCTGAGCTTTTTGTGTAATCAGGAGCGCACAGGTGTGGAGGGGGAGTGTTGCTCCGCCACTGTTTCCCGAGTCTTCCTCACGGCGATTTTGCGTAATCCGCACCTGCCAACGCATCTTCCGGTCCTGCCGCAATCAACAAGGCTTCATGATTGCGCCACCTGGATCGCTCAGGTAGAATGTGCGCCCTTGTTGTCCGTGAAAAATACGGGCGACAAGAATTTAATCCACTCCTTGCCTGACCGGATTGACCGGCAGGCTACAACCCGTAAGGAGCATCTATGCGTCATTACGAAATCGTGTTCCTGGTCCACCCTGACCAGAGTGAGCAAGTCGGCGGCATGGTAGAGCGTTACACCAAGCTGATCGAAGACGACGGTGGCAAGGTTCACCGCCATGAAGACTGGGGTCGCCGCCAGCTGGCCTACTCCATCAATGACATCCACAAGGCCCACTACGTACTGCTCAACGTCGAGTGCAGCAGCCAGGTTCTGGCTGAGCTGGAAGACAGCTTCCGCTACAACGACGCTGTTCTGCGTAACCTGATCATCCGTCGCGACGAGGCTGTTACCGAGCAGTCCGAAATGCTCAAGGCCGAAGAAGGTCGTAACGAGCGTCGCGAGCGTCGCGAGCGCCCTGAAGCTGCTGACGAAGCCGACGACGAAGAAGTCGAAGGTGATGATGAAGACAGCGACAGCGAAGACGCTGACGAGTAATCACTGGACTTATTTGAGGAGCAACAGTCATGGCACGTTTTTTCCGTCGTCGCAAGTTCTGCCGTTTCACCGCTGAAGGCGTACAGGAGATCGATTACAAGGATCTCAACACCCTGAAGGCGTACGTTTCCGAAACCGGCAAAATTGTACCCAGCCGCATTACCGGCACCAAAGCCAAGTATCAGCGTCAGCTGGCCACTGCCATCAAGCGCGCGCGCTTCCTGGCTCTGCTGCCATACACCGATAGCCACGACCGCTAAGCACGGCTGAAACGGATCGAGGATACAGGCAGGCATGCGGGCACTGGCCGAGTACATCATGCGTGGTCGCAGACAGGCCTCCCTTGCGGTAGGTCTGGCGACAGCGCTGCCGTTGCTGTTCTGGCTCGGCGCGGCAGGAGCCAGTCTGGTTCTGCTGCGCAGGGGCCTGGCACAGTCGGCCAGCATCATCGTCTGGGCGCTGGTCCCGGCGGTGGTCTGGGCCATATACGGCGACCCCTATGTACTGCTGGTGGTAACTGGCAGCCTGTTCATGGCGCATGTTCTGCGCGAAAGCACATCCTGGGTCAGGGTGTTGCTCACCAGTTTGCTGGTGGGACTGGCTTCGGCCTGGGTATTGTCAGTGGTGTTCGCCGATTTCATCGGACAGATCACCCAGACACTGCAACAAAACATGAGCACGGTGCTGGGCGAAGCCTGGCAACAGCTGGATGCATCCGTGCAAGCCAGCCTGATCGAGCTGCTGCCACCGGTACTGACCGGGCTGCTGGCAGCCGTAGTGCAAACGCTGTCACTGGCAGGACTGGCTCTGGCCCGTTACTGGCAGGCGGTTTTGTACAATCCTGGCGGTTTTGGCCAGGAGTTTCGCAGCATTCGCCTGCCTGCGGCCCTTGCCGGGCTGCTGGTGATGGGCATGTTGCTGGCTCCGCGCCTGAGCGTGCAGGCGGCAGCATTGATGCCGCTGTGTGCAATCCCGCTGGGTGTTGCAGGCTTGGCTCTGGTGCATGGTCTGGTGGCCCGTTACAAGATGGGCCGGATACCATTGATCGGCTTTTATGTCGGCCTGTTCCTGTTTGCGCAGCTGCTGTATCCGCTTCTGGTTATTTTGGCCTTGGCCGATAGTGTGTTTGATTTTCGTGGGCTCAGGGCATTGGCAAAAGACAATGCAGACTCCACGGACAACGGTGAATAATATCTTCAAGAGGTGAAACCCAAATGGAAGTCATCCTGCTGGAAAAAATCGCTAACCTGGGTAACCTGGGCGACAAAGTTACTGTAAAAGCCGGCTACGGCCGCAACTTCCTGCTGCCACAAGGCAAGGCTACCGCTGCAACTCCGGAAAATATTGCCGAGTTTGAAGCGCGCCGCGCCGAGCTGGAGCGCATTGCCAACGAAAAGCGTGCAGCTGCCGAGGCCCGTGCCGAACAGCTGAACGAGCTGGTAGTGACCATCACTGCCAACGTTGGTGAAGAAGGCAAACTGTTCGGTTCCATTGGTACCCAGGACATCGCTGATGCCCTGACCGCCAGCGGTATCGAAGTCGCCAAGAGCGAAGTACGTCTGCCGGAAGGCACCATTCGCCAGACCGGTGAATACGACATCATGCTGCAGCTGCACTCCGAAGTGAATGCTGAGATCAAGCTGATCGTAGCGGGCGAAGGCGAAGAGTAAGTCTTCAACTGCTGCACAAGAGGCACCTGTCATCCGGCAGGTGCCTTTTTTGTTTGTGCTGTACAATACCCAGCCGGACAAGTTTGCCGGACGGCAGTTTGTACAACTGCCTCAAGGTCCTTTTTCAAGACATCACTGATGCCGATTCTTTTTGCGGAACAGCATGCGGGTGTCTGCTGCCGATACGTCAAATCCGTTTTTACCGGTTAGAGATATGCAAGAAATAGAAGTTGCCCCTCAGTATGATCTGGAAACCGTGGCGCTCAAGGTGCCGCCGCATTCGGTCGAGGCCGAGCAGGCGGTGCTGGGTGGCCTGATGCTGGACAACTATGCCTGGGAGCGTATGGGCGACCAGCTGATTGATGCCGACTTCTATCGGCATGATCACCGGCTGATTTTTCGCGGCATTTTTATTCTCGCCGAGCGCAACGAGCCTTTCGACGTAGTCACGCTGTCCGAGTATCTGGAAAATGAAGGCACCCTGGCCCAGGTGGGCGGCATTGCCTATCTGGGCGAGCTGGCCAGCAACACGCCCTCGGTGGCCAACATCCAGGCCTATGCACGCATCATCCGCGAGCGGGCAACCCTGCGTCAGCTGATCAGTGCCAGCAACGAGATTGCCGACATGGCCTATGCGCCGCAGGGCCGTCAGGGCGAAGAGATCCTTGACGAGGCCGAGCGCAAGATTTTCCAGATTGCCGAATCACGGCCGAAAACCGGTGGCCCGGTACCCTTGCGCGAAGTGTTGCTGAAAACCGTTGATACCATCGACACGCTGTTTCACAGTGATTCGCAGATCACCGGCCTGACCACCGGCTTTGCCGACCTGGATGACAAGACCAGTGGCTTGCAGCCTGCTGACCTGGTGATCGTTGCCGGTCGTCCCTCAATGGGCAAGACCACCTTCGCCATGAACCTGGTCGAGAACGCGATCATGAACAGCGACAAGACCGTGCTGGTGTTTTCGCTGGAGATGCCGGCTGAATCACTGGTCATGCGCATGCTGTCCTCGCTGGGTCGCATCGACCAGAGCAAGGTGCGCTCGGGCAAGCTGGATGATGATGATTGGGCGCGCATGACCTCCACGGTATCACTGCTGCAGAGCGCCAAGCTGCACATTGATGATACTGCCGGCATCAGTCCTACCGAAATGCGTGCACGTACCCGCCGTGTGGCGCGCGAGCATGGCGAGATCGGTCTGATCATGGTCGACTACCTGCAGCTGATGCAGATCGGTGGCAGCGGCAGCGAAAACCGTACCAACGAGATCTCGGAAATTTCCCGCTCGCTGAAAGCGCTGGCCAAGGAGTTCGATTGTCCGGTGGTGGCGTTGTCCCAGCTCAACCGCTCGCTGGAGCAGCGGCCGAACAAGCGCCCGGTCAACTCGGACCTGCGTGAATCAGGTGCGATCGAGCAGGACGCCGACGTCATCATGTTTGTCTACCGGGACGAGGTCTATCACCCGGAGACCGAGTACAAGGGGGTGGCCGAGATCATCATCGGCAAGCAGCGGAACGGTCCCATTGGTACCGTACGATTGATGTTCCACGGGCGCTATACCCGCTTTGACAATCTGGCCCCTGGCTCTTACGAGTTCCACGACGACTGATCAGGGCAGTTTTGTCCTGATTCATCAAGAAAACCGGTACTGCCAATGGCGGTACCGGTTTTTTATTGGGCATCAGAAGCCTGTTGCTAGAAGTCAAAAACAAACAGGCCGCACTACCTTGCGGCGGTGCGGCCTGCGAGTCATGCAGTTATGCGTCAGCTTAGGTGTTGCGTTCACGCTCGATGGCGCGGTAGCCGATGTCCTTGCGGTAGAAGCAGCCTTCCCAGCTGATCTGCTCGGTTAGCGCATAGGCGTTAGCCTGGGCCTCGGCAACGGTATCACCCAGTGCGGTGGCGCAGAGCACACGACCACCACTGTTGATGATACTGTCACCATGCAGGCTGGTGCCGGCATGGAATACCTTGCCGTCCAGTTTTGCTGCCGCATCCAGACCGCTGATCACCTGGCCTTTCAGGTAGTCATCAGCCGGATAGCCGCCGGACGCCAGTACTACGCCCAGACTTGGGCGCGGATCCCACTGGGCTTCGACCTTGTCCAGGGCCTCGGCCATGGCCGCCTCGACCAGCAGTACCAGGCTGGACTCAAGACGCAGCAGGATCGGTTGGGTTTCAGGGTCGCCAAAGCGGCAGTTGTACTCGATGATCTGCGGGTTGCCCGCCTTGTCGATCATCAGACCGGCGTAGAGAAAGCCGGTGTAGACATTGCCTTCGGCCGCCATGCCGCGCACGGTCGGGTAGATGATCTCGTCCAGCACGCGCTGGTACACCTCTGGGGTAACCACGGGAGCAGGGGAGTAGGCACCCATGCCGCCGGTGTTGGGGCCGGTATCGGCATCGCCAACGCGCTTGTGGTCCTGGCTGGTGGCCATTGGCAGCACATTGCCGGCAGCATCAACCATGACGATGAAGCTGGCTTCCTCGCCATCGAGGAAATCCTCGATTACCACGCGTGAGCCGGCATCGCCAAAGGCATTGCCGGACAGCATGTCGGTAATGGCGTCTTCGGCTTCCTGCAGTGTCATGGCTACGATCACGCCCTTGCCGGCAGCGAGACCGTCAGCCTTGACCACGATGGGGGCGCCACGCTCACGCACATAGGCCAGCGCCTGCTCCACATCGGTGAAGTTGGCATAGCCGGCGGTGGGAATCTTGTGACGGGCCAGGAAGTCCTTGGTGAAGGCCTTGGAGCCTTCCAGCTGGGCCGCCTTGGCAGTAGGACCGAAGATGTTAAGGCCTTCGGCGCGGAACTTGTCGACCACGCCCAGTACCAGCGGAGCTTCCGGGCCAACAATGGTCAGGCGTACCTCGTTGGCCTTGGCGAATTCGGCCAGGGCATCAATCTCGGTAACCTGGATGGCGACGTTTTCACACTTGGCTTCGGTGGCGGTACCGGCGTTGCC
>CAZKTB010000007.1:9009-22759 GCA_964555485.1 uncultured Thiopseudomonas sp.
GCGGCGATGACTTCTTCGTCACGCATGGAGCCGCCGGGCTGGATCACGGCACGGATGCCGACCTTGGCCGCGTTGTCGATGCCGTCACGGAACGGGAAGAAGGCGTCAGAGGCCATTACCGCACCCTCGACCTGCAAGCCGGCATGCTCGGCCTTGATGGCGGCGATGCGGGCGGAGTTGACGCGGCTCATCTGGCCGGCACCGACGCCTACGGTCTGACGATTCTTCGCGTAGACAATGGCGTTGGACTTGACGAACTTGGCTACTTTCCAGGCAAAGATCAGGTCATGGATTTCCGCTTCGGTCGGGGCGCGCTGGGTGACCACTTTCAGGTCGTCCGCAGTGATCATGCCGGTATCACGGCTTTGCACCAACAGGCCGCCGTTGACGCGCTTGAAGTCCCAGTCGGCACTGCGTTGTGCATCCCACTGGCCGCACTCGAGCAGGCGCACGTTGGCTTTGGCGCTAACCACTTCACGGGCTGCAGCCGAAATGCTCGGGGCGATGATCACTTCGACAAACTGGCGCTCGACAATGGCCCGGGCGGTTTCGCCGTCCAGTTCACGGTTGAAGGCAATGATGCCGCCAAAGGCGGATTCGCTATCGGTGGCATAGGCCAGGTCGTAGGCCTTGCGGATGCCGCCTTCGTCTTCGGGCACCACCGCCACGCCACAAGGGTTGGCATGCTTGACGATAACGCAGGCCGGCTTGACGAAGCCCTTCACGCACTCCAGCGCGGCATCGGTGTCGGCGACGTTGTTGAACGACAGCTCCTTGCCCTGAATCTGCGTGGCAGTGGCGACGCTGGCCTCGGCCGGGTTGGCTTCGACGTAGAAGGCCGCGTTCTGGTGCGGGTTCTCGCCGTAACGCATGTCCTGTGCCTTGATGAACTGGCTGTTGAAGGTCTGCGGGAACAGGCTGCGGCCTTCGGTGGACAGGGTTTCGGCCTGTGCATCGATGGTGCCCAGGTAGTTGGCGATCATGCCGTCGTAGGCAGCGGTATGCTCAAAGGCCTTCAGGGCCAGAGCGAAGCGCTGGGCGTAGCTCAGGCCACCTTTTTTCAGCGAGGCAATGATGCCCTCGTAGTCGGCAGTGTTGACCACGATGGCGACATCTTTGTGGTTTTTCGCTGCGCTGCGCACCATGGTCGGTCCGCCGATGTCGATGTTCTCGATGGCATCGGGCAATGTGCAGCCTTCTTTGGCCACAGTGGCGGCAAAGGGGTACAGGTTGACTGCGACCAGGTCGATCGGCTTGATGCCGTGCTCTTCCATCACTGCGCCGTCAATATCACGACGACCGAGAATGCCGCCGTGAATCTTCGGGTGCAGGGTCTTGACCCGGCCGTCCATCATTTCGGCAAAGCCGGTGTAATCGGCTACTTCCACTGCGGGAATGCCATTGTCGCACAGCAGCTTGAAGGTACCGCCGGTGGACAGGATCTCGACATCCAGGTCGTGCAGGGCGCGGGCAAATTCCACCACGCCGGTTTTGTCGGAAACACTAATTAGTGCACGGCGCACCGGGGTCTTGGCAGTTTGGTCAGTCATCGGGTTTTCCAGGTTTAGTTACAAAAGGTTGTGCTCTTTGAGTTTCTTGCGCAGGGTACCGCGGTTCAGGCCGAGAATCTCCGCCGCCTTGCTCTGGTTGCCGCCGGTATGCTGCAACACGGTAGCTAGCAGGGGAGCTTCCACTTCATTCAGGACCAACTGGTAAACATTGGTCACTTCGGTGCCGTCCAAGTGCGTAAAATAGTTGTGCAGGGTCATTTCCACACAGGCACGCAGGCTCATCGGCTGGCCGGTTGCCGTCCCCGTCAGGCGGGATGAATCTAGGCTCACTGTTCTTGTATCCATAGTTTACTAGTAGTGTTCAGGCTGCATGTTGAATGCCTAGCGCGCTCAGGTGCTCAAACAGCATGTCGATTGCCTGCAACTGCTGCTGCGGGTCGTCGAGGCTGTTGAACCTGCTGCGAAATTCACGGGAGTCAGGTAACCAGTGCAGGTACCAGGCCAGGTGTTTGCGGGCTATGCGTACCCCCATCACCGGACCGTAGAAACCATGCATTCTACCAAGATGCAGCCTCAGGGTCTCTCGCAATTCGCTCAGTGGCAAGGGTGGGAGCAATTGGCCGGTCTCAAGGTAGTGCAGTATTTGCCGGAAAATCCAGGGTCGACCCTGTGCGCCACGGCCAATCAGCAGGCCGTCAGCCTTGGTGTGTTCGAGCACCAGACGGGCTTTTTGTGGCGAGTTGATGTCGCCATTGGCCAGTACCGGAATGCTGATGGACTGCTTTACAGCGGCAATGGTGTCGTACTCAGCTTCGCCCTTGAAGCGGTCGGCGCGGGTACGGCCGTGAATCGCCAGTGCCTGGATGCCTTCCTGCTCGGCGATACGGGCAATCTGCAGTGCGTTGCGATTGTCGCTGTCCCAGCCGGTACGGATTTTAAGTGTCACCGGCACGCTCACGGCGGCAACAACTGCACGCAGGATGTCGGCCACCAGCAGTTCATCGCGCAGCAGGGCAGAACCGGCCGCCTTGTTGCAGACTTTCTTGGCCGGACAGCCCATGTTGATGTCGATCAGCTGTGCTCCCATGGCCACACAGCCACGGGCGGCTGCAGCCATTTGTTCCGGTTCGGAGCCGGCAATCTGGATGGCGCGCGGCTCCTGGTCGTCAGTGTCGACCAGGCGCAGGCTGGATTTTCGGCTGTGCCACAGACTGATATCGCTGGTCACCATTTCGGCAACCGCCATGCCAGCCCCGTATTGGCGACACAGCTCGCGAAATGGACGATCGCTGATGCCGGCCATCGGAGCCAGAATCAGGTTGTTGGCCAGTTTGATGTTGCCGATACGCAACCCCGGCACGCCGGGCAGCCTGGTGTTTGCTGATTGTACTGTCAACTGTTGATACCGAAGTCGTAGTCCAGGGTACCGCTTGGTGCCTGGACGTAATAGCCCTGGATATGATTGACACCGGCCTGCCAGAGAGCCGAGAGGGTGCTGGCACTTTCAACACAGGGCACAACAGTTTTCTTGGCCTGGCTGTGCAATGAGTGGAGCATTTCTTTCAGGGCATCCTGATTGCCTTGTTCCGATAGCTCACTGACTAAGGAACAGTCGATTTTTACATAGTCGACATCCAGGTGGTTGAGTGTGTTGAACGGATTCGGCGAGCAGCCGAACTGGCCCAGAGCGATCTGGCAGTTCAGCTCACGAAGACCCTCGACCAGCTCACGGGCTTGCTTCAAGTGGGTGATGGCATCGACTTCGCGGATCTGCAAAATCAGCGAGTCCGCCGGCAGCCGTGCTGCTTTCAGCGCCATGGCCAGCCAGGCCACTAGAGACTTGTCCTGCAGGCTGGCACTGGAAAGATGAACAAACAGGTTGGTGCTGTGGCCCTGGGCACGGTGCGTGGCCAGCAGCTTGATGGCGTTGAGCAGCACCCAGCGATCGACTTTTTCCGCAAGGCCCGCACTGATGGCTGCGTTGAAAAAATCGCAAGGAACCACTTCTTCGCCCTGAGGCGTAATCAGGCGCAACAGCGCTTCGTAGAGTTCATCATGGTCGCCGCGCAGGCTGATAACCGGCTGGAACAGCAGTCGAAAATTGTTGGTCTCAAGGGCGTGCTGAACCATGGCAATGGTGTTGCCACGGCTGGCCGAGGCAGCCAGTTCATCTGCCGGGTTGTGAATGTGCAGATGGTTGCCTGCGCCATTCTCCTCGCTGGCACGTCGTGCCCGCTCCAGCACTTCGGCTGGTTTGCCGCTCTTCTCGCTGATGGGCGCCACACCTATGGACAGCGTGGTCTGGGCTGTGCGTCCGTCAATGGCGTAAAGCTTGTTGGCCACCAGTTGCAGCAGGCTGGCCAGTTGTGGCTGGTGCTGCTCAGGTGTAGCGTTCGGGAGCAGGGCGCAAAATACATTATCGGCCAGGCGCGCCAGCTGGTTTTTTTTGTCGAGGCTCTGGCGTAGGGTTTGTGCCAGATCGGCCAGTAAGTGGTCGATACCGGTGATGCCCAGCTCGCTGATCAGCCTGCTGTAGCCATCTAACTTGATATAGGCAAGACTGGCGTTTTCTTCCTGTTTGACTGCCCGCTCGCTGGCGCTGTTGAGCAGTTCAAGAAAACGTTGGCGATTATACAGGCCGGTGATCAGATCCTGGTTGCTGATGGCCTTGAGTTTCTGCTCCAGCTCCATGCTGTCGTTGCCGGTACGGATGACCGCCTGCACACAGGGTTCGCCATCATATGCTGCCGGCGAAAAGTTGATCTTTGCTTCAAATTTCTCGCCGCAGGTATTGATGCCGTTGCACTGGAAGTCGGCCGAGTCAGTTTCACTGCGGTAGTTGCGCAGGAATTCCTTGAAACTGTTCTGGTCTTCACTGGCGATCAGGTCGACCACAGTGGTGCCCTCCAGATCGTCGACTGAATCGTAGCCAAATAGCCGGAGATAGGCACGGTTGGCATAGATATGCATGCCATCATGAATGTAGGCAATGGCATCAACGGAGCTGTCGAGCAGCAGCTGGCAGCGTTTTTCCGCCTCATGCAGCGCCACTTCGGCACTACGGCGGGCACGGCGATCCTGCAGGCTGTTGAGCTCGCGCCGTACAACCAGTATCAGGAGTTCATCTTCGCCCCGGGGTATGGCCGCCTGTGCGCCGAGCTGTATGGCCTCGACGATAAGCTCCGGGCTCAGCTCTTCGATAATCTGGATAAAGGACAGGTCATGTTCGGTCTTTTGCAAAGCTTCCATGGCGGTCGCCATGGGCAGTTGCTCACACTCGAATGAAGCGATGCACAGATCCCAGGAGCTGGTCAGAGCTTCTGACAGTGTTTCAGCTGTATCTGCACGACCAACGCGTGTCGTCAGTCCGGAATTGCGAAACAGGCTAACTATGCGCTCCGCTTCGTTTTGTGAGTCTTCGAGGATCAGCAGCCGTATCGCTTTGCGTTCTATAGCCATAAGTACCGTGTATGCACAGACGCCCGGATGACGTAGCCGGCAACATTTTTATCAGTCATTGCCGTCTGCGTGTTGTTTATAGGTGTGTCTGCCCGGGTTGATTGGATTACAGGAGATCCCACAGAGAGGTGAAATCTTCATTTTCGTTTACTTTATCACGATCTGTAGCTGAGTGTGATTTGCCTCCGGCAGCTCCCGAAGTTGCGTTGTTTTTCGCCAGTGCATACTCGAACAGGTTGTAACTGGCCGTTTGCTGCACCAGCCGACCAAGGATGGCGCGACTTTCCTTGCCACCAATGTTCAGGGTAATGGTGCTGCCTTCACGAAAGGGTATTTTTGCCGTGATGATTTGCGCTGGACGGGCAATGGTGCTGTCTTCCGGTATGCGCAGGGCCCGCAGATAGTTGCTGGCCACTGTGCCGGAACGTAGCAGCCGCGCGCCACAGGGCTCGGCCTGGTGTGCCAGTATTTCTGTGCCGATGCGTACAGCGGACTTGTTGCCCTGGCGTATCCAGCGGATGGTAGAAACCATCCAGCTTTTCGAGCCGTTTTCGCGCAGGGCAAGGATGTCGCCGGTCTGCAAATTTGCCGGTGCATCCGACTCCCATTCCAGGCAGTACCCGCCCGGGCTCTGGTTGATGATTCTGGCTGCCAGCAAGGGATAGAGCCTTGCGTAGTCCGGCTCTTCGTCGTTTTCCCCACTATCCAGAGGCAGTGAATATTCGATACTGTCAGTGGTCATCACGCCGTGATGAAAGGCGTCAATTGCCATTGACCAGACATCTGCTGGTGCATCCATGCTGGAAATGGTTGGTTCGCTGGTCGTTTCCAGCTCTGGCTCTTCTTGCAGGGAGGCTTCAAAGGACTGTTCACCGGCCAGGTGAAAATGCACTGAACTCATACCCAGGCAGGCTTCCAGACTACCGTCAGCCGCGTTGCGTAGAAAATTTCGTTTGGCAATATCGCCCCAGGCGCTGGCCAGCTGTTTCAGCAAGGCTGTCGGCATTTGCTTGTCAATCAGGCTGCTGCCGGGCTCACCCTTCTCACGGGCCTTGAGCTCGGTATCTATGGTTGCGGCCAGTTTGCAGGTGTTCAGGCCGAGAACCTGGCGACGTCCGTCCAGGTTCAGCAGGGCCTTGTAGCGTGGCGGAGTATCGGTGGCCTGGACGATAGCGAACAAGGAATCCTCAAGCTCTACCGCCTGCAGTCTGGCCTGGTCAGACCAGCGCGGCAGTGCCTTGACCAGAATCTGGATGTCACCTTGACGCATCTGGTTGGCGCGTGCAGAACCCAACAGCAGGGTGCAGCAGTAGGCCTGTTCGAGTGATTGTGAGGACTGGCTGCCGAGCAGCGGGTCCTTTACATCCTGGCCCTGCAGCTGGTGATGGGCGGCAAGACGGTACATCTGATGGATTTCAAACCACAACCCGGCTGGAACGCCGCGGTAGGTCAGGTAAGCACGGGCAAGGGAGACGAACAGACCATGCAGTGTGCGCTGGATTGCCAGTGCCAACAGTCCGCTTCGTTTGTTCTGACAGTCAGCCGCCACCTGCTTATAACCGCTGGTCAGCAAGTGTTGCAGGGTCTGGCACAGGTCGGCCACCTTGTTGGCGCGATTGTTGAGAATGGCGTTGGACAGCAGATGGCTTCCCTCCAGCTGCCGGGTGAGCTGGATAACCTCCGGGCGAAGCTGTTCCAGTAACTGGATACGCAGTTCGGGAGCGGCGCGCAACTTGCTCAGCTCGGTTAGAGCCTGGAACAGCTGGCGTGAAAATTCGCCCGTATTGACTTTGGGCAGCTGTTGCAGCCAGGCGTGGAGATCACGTGCGGTGGTTTTACAAAATGACAGCTCGCTGATCACGGCCGCTGGCGCTGCAGAAGCAGTTAGTGAAGCTACCTGGTTTTGCTGATTCATGGTCAAGATCGCCGGTCAAAAAATCCGTATGTTCAAGTGTACGGCAAATTGCCAGTGTGGCGTATAGCCTGCATGTTCCCCCTGAGCCAGATGCGGCTGCAGCGGGGCATCAATCCGGGTGACTGTCTGCTGTTTGCTGAGCGTGCAGCTGTCCCATGTTTTCTCCCATCAGCACCGGACTGCCAGCGCAAAGTCCGTCGCGCCAGCTGGCAACCTGGGGACCAAACAGGACGATGGCGGTAGAACCAAGCTTGAAGCGGCCCATCTCTTCGCCCTTGGCCAGGCTGATCGGCTTGCTGGCACTGGCGTCGTAGTTGAAGGTTTGCAGCCGGCGGCGTGCCGGAGCTACCTCGCCAGCCCAGACAGTCTCGATGCTGGCAACAATCATGGCGCCGACCAGTACCAGCGCCATGGGGCCGGCTTCGGTATCGAAAATACAGACTACACGTTCATTGCGCGAAAACAGACCGGATACGTTTTCTGCCGTGGTCTGGTTGACGGAAAACAGCTTGCCGGGCACATAGATCATTTCACGCAACGTGCCGGCCAGCGGCATGTGTACGCGGTGGTAATCGCGCGGTGACAAATAGACGGTGGCAAACTGGCCGTCCTGGAAAGGTTGCGCACGTTCGCTATCGCCACCCAGCAGCTCAACCAGGCTGAAGTCGTGGCCCTTGGCCTGAAAGATGCGGCCGTGACGAATCTCGCCCAGCTGACTGATGGCGCCATCGGCAGGGCAGACAATGCCTTCATTGCTGTCATCAACCGGCCGTGCACCCTCTACCAGTGAACGGGTGAAGAAATCGTTGAAGTGAAGATAGTCTTCGGGTTGCTGGCGCACGGCCAGGCTCATGTCTACCCGGTAACGCTTGATGAAACCGCGGATAAGCGGGTTCTTGATGCCGGGGCGCTGACAGTTGGCCAGACAACCAATCAGTCGCGACAAGGCGTGATGTGGCAGCAGGTATTGCAGGAAAATGAAGATACGCTTACTCAGGGTCATGCCCGGTCCTTTATAAAATTCAGGCCTGTTGGCCGGTTAGTTTGTGTTTTTTCGACTCAGCTGCTTGATATGGGCCAGCCATTCGGGTTTCAGTTCGGGCTGGTCAAGCTCCAGTTGTAGCGCTGTCATGGCGGCCGCATGCTCGTTCATTTCACGCACCATGTCACTGGCGGCGCTGGAGTTGCCATCCAGCTGGTGCATGTGGTGCAGCGCCAGATGATAGAAGCGCAGCAGCTGCATGGCTTGCGGGTCCTGCTGTTCGACAGCGGCCTTGAGCTGATGCATCTGGTTGGTGATGCTCATCAGGCTGCGTTTCAGGCGCCAGCCATACACCGAAGCCTGCATCCATGGCTGTTTGCGCAGCAGGCCGCCAACCAGGGCTGCGGTCAGCAGCAGGCCCAGCAATACGCCGGTCAGGTTCCACTTGAAGTTGTTGCCACCTGGCTCGCCCAGCCAGGCAACCAGTCCGGCAGACAACAGCATTGCTGCTGCAGCAAACAGCAAAATGATGCGGATTGAGGCGCTGCGGGTAGCCGTCCGGAATGTATCAGGATCGCAGGGCTGCAAGCAGAATGCTGTTGGTTGTTGTTTGCTTGGTGACATGATGTAAAAGGCGGTTGAATACAAGCGGGCAATGATAGCAGGAAACTTGAGTGCAGGCTGCGCCTGGCACGCATGTTATGGATGTCTTGTAGCGGGCCCGCCAGCAGCTGAAACGGAATAAAACCCGGGGTTGGCTTGACAGGTTGTTTTTTGCCCCTATAATAGGCGCCGCGGGATGGAGCAGTCTGGTAGCTCGTCGGGCTCATAACCCGAAGGTCGTCAGTTCAAATCTGGCTCCCGCAACCAGACAAAACAAAGGCGAATCAGTGACTTACTGATTCGCCTTTTTTGTTTTTACTGACCCGCTCTGAATAGAGTTGACACTTTTGGCTTGCTTTGAAAGAAAGTGGAGTTGACGTTGGGCTGCGTGCAGTCTGTGCTACACAGTCAGGTGCCGTGTATGCGGTTGGAGACCGGGGAACTATTGTTTTTCGCAAGTAACTGATTCGCTTTGCCTGCGTGGTTGTGCCTGTCTTTGTACATTCAACAGACCGTAGCTGTAATGCTGTTTCCATCTTTTGAGGGCTTTGGCGGGAGCGCAGTTCAGAACAGCCGGCGAATGCATCTGCAGATCGAAGTGTCGGCACAGGCTGTGATTGCAGTGCAAAGGTTTCGATAAAAGCGGATCACATATGAAAACGGCTGCGGGATTCCGCAGCCGTTTTTTTTGCGTGGAAGCGGGGAGCCGTCCCGGCGGGGGACAGCGCAGGCCGCTTAGCTGGCTAGCTTGCGTACCCGCACCGGCAGTCCCTGACGGATGCTGGCGCCGCTGACGTGCTCCAGCCAGGTGGAGGGCACTTCGCGGGTTGGGTCGGCAAAGCCGAGGTCGTTGAGGTTGATGCCGGCACCTATCCATTCCTGGGCCGGTTGTGGCTGGCCGTCGACCATATGCTCGCTGGCACCCAGTTCGCGGTGGCCGAAACCGTGCTCGACACCTATGGCGCCCTGCTTGACGCCGGCGCTGACCAGCGCCAGGCCGATCACCTTGCCGCCGGGGCTTTCGATCTCGACGGTGTCGCCGTGCTCGATGCCGAAGCGGCTGGCATCATCGCGATGCAGCAGAACCGGGTTGTAGGGCTTGATCATGCGCAGACGCTCCAGGCCAACCGAATAGGAGTTCATCAGGTTGGACTTGAAGGAGAACGCCAGCAGCGGCCAGTCGTTTTCCGGATAATGCTCGCGCATCAGGCTGCCGTCATAGAAGCGGGCCCGGTCGAACTGCGGGTGACCGACATAGCGCTTGCCGGTGCTGCTGTCGATGCTGGTGCCGACCTTTTCGTTGTACAGGCACAGCGGACGAGTCCAGGCGTGACGGTGGTTCTCACCCTCGAAACCCCGGTCATAGTCCTCGAAGCGACCGCCGCGGGCATACATGTAAGCTACCGGGCCACGCTCATCGGGCTTCAGGGTGCTGTCAAGCATCGGCAGCAGCCGTTCGATACCGCTGTGGTCGATGTCTTCCTGACTGGCCTGCGGCAGGGGCTGACCTTGCAGGGCGATATTGGCCGCCGCACGCAGGTAGTAGTCCCTGGCGGTATTCAGCGGGTGCAGGTTACCGTCGGCATCCGGGATGGCGTTGTCGCCAAAGCCGGGCAGGCCCAGCCGCTTGGACACAGCAATCAGGAAAGCCTCCATGCTGACCGGCTCGCCTTCGGCGGTCTTTTGCTGGCGCGGCTCGACTACCGGCCAGCAGGAGGTAATCAGACGGGTGTTGGTGCCGCTCCAGGAGCCGGTGAAGCCCCATACCTCGTACATGACAGAGTCGGGTACCAGGTAGTCGGCGTAGCGGTTGGTTTCGTTGATGAAACCGTCGATACCGACAAACAGGCTGATCTTGCTTGAGTCCTGCAGCTGATCGGCAATCATGTTGTTGAGGCCGGCCTGACCGTAGATCGGGTTGGCCATGTGGCTGATGATGGCTTTCAGCGGGTAGGGGTAGCCATGCAGGCCCGAGGTCAGATGCTCGGTGATCAGCGCGGCCGGCAGCGGACGCCAGGGCGCACGGGCCGGATAGGGCGACTGTCCTGCTTCTTGCTTGCGCTTGAACTCGGACGACTTCTGGTACGGGAAGCGCGAACGCGAGAAGAACACGCCCTTGGGGCCACGCTGACCGGGGAACTTGGTCAGGTCGTAGCGCGGGCCCGGGGTGACGCCGTTGAACTTGGCCGGGCCACGGATGTAGCCGCCGCGCAGGTTGAAACTGCCGGCCAGGATGTTCAGTGCGGTGATGGCGAAGGCACCATAGAAGCCGGTGGCCGACATCATGCCGCCGTGACAGTCGGCAACCGACTTGCGGCCGTGTTCGGCGAATTTCTGCGCGATCTCGACAATGCGTTCGACCGGGATGCCGCACTCTTTGGCGTAGTCTTCCATGCTGTGGGCATCGGCAGCCTCTTTCAGCTTGGTCAGGCTGCTTTTCACCAGGATGGTACCATTTGGCGTATCCACCTCGCGGCTGACAAACAGCTCGGCACGTTCCAGGCTGTCGGCGGCCACCAGCTCGCCGGCCGGGCTGACCACCACCAGGTCGTCGGCTGCGCTTTCCGCTTCGGCCAGACCCAGGTCGGACAGGCGCAGGAAGTGACCGGCGCGCGGATGATCGTCGTTTTCAATGACCAGATGGGTGGAGTTGCTGTGGCCGGGCTCGTTGGCGGCCTTGGCGGCACGGTCCGAAGGAATGGCCAGGTAGTCGGCGGCATAGCCGTTGTTGTTCAGCAGCCACTGGATCAGGCCCATGGCAAAGGCGGTGTCGGTGCCGGGTAAAATGGGTACCCAGCGGTTGCGTTCGCTGCTGGCATGGGAGGCGGTGGCGTTCAGCGCCGGATCGACCACGATGTATTCCAGCTCGCCGTGGGCGCGGGCTTCGGCCAGCAGGCGGCCCTGACGCTTGAACGGGTTGCCGGCCTGGCTGGGCGCGGTGCCGATGAACAGTGCAAAGCGGGCGTGGGTGTAGTCCGGCTTGGCGTGGGCGTTGTCGACCACGTCGTTCATGGCGGCACCCGAGCCAAGGCGGAAGGCCAGGCCGCAGTAGGGACCGTGGGCACCGAAGTTGCGCGTGCCGAAGGAGTTGAAGGCAAAGCGGCGCAGGATGGCAGTACGGCCGTAGTCGGTGGAGTCCATGACCAGCAGCTGGTTGGCGATGGGACCGTATTCCGGGTTGTCCGGATCGATCAGGGTGTCATGGTCATACAGCTCGCGCAGCCCCTGTACATGGCCTTCGCCAAACAGGTTGCCGCCCTCGCAGACTTCCTCGATCAGCTGCTCGAAGGAGATTTTTTCCCACTTGCGCTCGCCACGCTTGCCGACCCGCTTGAGGCAGTGCTCGATGCGGTAGGGGCTGGTGATCTGCGCCATCATCGCGTTGCCGCGGGCACAGGCGGTGGAGCGCCCGGCCAGGCCCCGGTCCTGGTGGCCGCTGACACTGATCAGGGCATCCTTGACCGGAGTCGCCTGGGGCAGGTGTGGGTCGCCGGACAGCGGGTGATAGGGGTTGCCGATCACGCGCAATACTTCTTCACTGCGATTGTCGACCCGTACGCGCACACCACACAATGTGGTACAGCCGTAGCAGACGGTAAAGGCGGTGCGCTGGTCGGGGTTGAGGGTCAGCTCGCCGGTGACGCTGTCGATGCTGTATTCGGGGGCCAGCGAGTTGCCGTGAATGCGGTCGTTGGGTTTCTCGCCGGAGGTGCCCTTCAGGCCATGGGCCATTTTCAGCAGCGGGTCGGAATAACCGGCCACAAAGGTGGCGGCACCACCAGCTGCGACTGCGCCCTTGAGCAGGCGGCGACGTGAAAGATCAGGCTTATCCATGGTGTACAGCTCCTTCAGGGGCAACGGTGGAACGGGTGTTGGCTGCGGGGTTGGCGCTGTTGCCACGCCAGGGGACAAAGAGTTCGATCAGCAGCAGGGCCGCCAGCCAGAGGCCGAAGATGCCGATCACGCCGAGCCAGCCGGACGAACCGAAAGAAATGCTGTAGTCGTTGGTGCCGGCAGTGTTGCGGGCCACGGTCTGGACATCCATCAGTACCGCCCAGCGGAACATCCAGGCCACGTGCAGGGCCAGCAGCCCGACCAGCCAGCTCAGTGGCAGCAGGCGCGGGCGGATGCTGAGTACCCAGGCCGACACGGTCAGCAGGACACCGGCAAACAGGCCCCAGAAAGCCATTTGACGCCAGGTGGGGTTGTTGCGGATGGAGTTCAGCGCCTCGGCGACCGAGCCGGATACCTCGTTGATGCCGTCCAGGTACCAGGTCAGTGCGATCAGGCCGCAGATCAGGCCGGTCAGGACCATGATCGACAGCATGCGGCGGTCGGTAGCCAGATGACGCATGCCACTGATGCGGTTGAGGACCAGCAGCAGGCCGGCACCGCCGAGCATGCCGGTGGCCAGAAACATCACCGGCAGCCAGACGGTATTCCACAGCGGGCGACCCTTGACCACGGCCACTTCGGCACCTGTATAGAGAATGATGCCGGTGGACAGCGCCAGTGCCGCCAGAGTCAGCAGTGGTACCAGAATGCGCGGTGTCTGCCAGTTGCCCAGGCAAACCAGTCGGGCGACCAGTCCCTGCAGGCCGGGTGCATCACGCAACCCCTGCATGGATGGCCGCCAGAACAGGTAGCCCAGCGCGACCACGGCCCCCACGTAGAGGGGCAGAATGAAGGCGCCGATGCTCATCCACGACCAGGGGGTCGGATGGGCGTAGAAATGCCAGAAGCGCAGCGGCTGGTGCAGGTCGGCGAGCAGCGCGACCGGGGCGACCAGGGTAGTGGCGACGCAGGCAAACAAGGCCAGCCGGCTGGTTTTGAGCCAGCTTTTGGCGCCGAGCAGGCCGGGGGCACTCAGCCATAGCGTGCAGTAGGATAGTGCTACCAGAAAGAAATATTGCACGGCCCAGGGGTACCAGGCCAGACCGTAGCGGGGTACCACGATCTCAGTCACCAGAGAATTCATAACCGATCTCCTTGCCGTCTTGGTCACGCACATCCCAGATGCCGACTGTGGCTTCCGGGCGGCGGGTAAACTGTTCGTCCATGCCGAGGTAGAACACCTGCGGGAAGGTATTCTTTTCCGGCTGCAGCACCATCAGCTGGTCGCGGTACTCGGCGATCATGCGGCTGATTTCGCTGTCGGGATCGCGCATGTCACCGATGATGCGGGCACCACCGACACAGGACTCGACACAGGCCGGCAGCAGGTTGGCTTCCAGGCGGTGGGCGCAGAAGGTGCACTTGTCGGCGGTCTGGGTCTTGTCG
>CAZKTB010000008.1:0-8417 GCA_964555485.1 uncultured Thiopseudomonas sp.
CCTGTCCTGATGACTTCCAGCATGCTCTGCATTGGGTATTCCCTCTTGTCTTCATCCTGGCACCAGTGCAGCCAGGCATCGGCACGAGCATAAGTGCACTGGACCAGGTCGATCTTTTGCTGCTGGCTCAGCTCGGGAAAGCTCAAGCCCAGACCAGTTTCATCGGCACGGACGATCACCGCCGGAAAACTGTATTCCTGCCGTCCACGCGCCAGCACCAGGTGCAGCTGTTGCCCGGCTTGCAGTCCGGGATTCTGCTCCAGCGTCAGGCCGGCACCGCCATCCGAGTAGTCATGCAGGGTTGCCGGAAAGCGCAAGCCGGTGGTAGTACGCAGAATTGCCGGCAGGTTGAACTCGACCCTGTGGCTGTGCCGCACCTGCCGTACCTCGGCCGCCACGGCAACCGCAGCACCGATGATCAGCAGGTTGTACAGCACCCAGAGGCCGGTGATGATGACGGTGCCGGTTTCTTCCGCCGGACCGTATAGCAGACGCCAGCCAGCCATGAGCAGGCCGGCAAAGTTGAACAGCGCCAACAGCAGATAAGGCCGGGCTATCTGCCAGTCGAACTGGCCGGACTCCATCAGGCCGCCCTTGCTGGTCACATTGAATTTGCCCTTTGCCGGATTCAGCAGCGCCAGGGTGGTCGGCCGTGCGATGTACCAGGCCAGCACGGTTTCATATACCTCACCCCAGAAGCTTCGCCGATGCCGGCCCTGCAAGCGCGAGCCGGTCAGGGTTGCGTGCACCATGTATGGCAATACGTGCAGCACGATCATCATGGCCGGCGCATAGATGATGTATGAATGGCAGAGCAGGAAGGCCAGCGGCGCCAGCAGGAAAATCAGCCTGGGAAGACCGGCCAGAAAGTGCATCATGGCATTCAGGTAGCAGAGGCGCTGGAACAGGCTCAGTCCCTTGCCCAGCAGCGGATTGTCAGTGCGGAAAATCTGCACCATGCCCCGCGCCCAGCGGATCCGTTGGGCCACGTGGGCGGACAGGCTCTCGGTCGCCAGCCCGGCCGCTTCCGGGATGCCCAGGTAGGCCGAGTTCCAGCCGGCACGGTGCAGGCGCAAGGCTGTATGTGCATCTTCGGTAACGGTTTCCACGGCAAAGCCGCCAATGCATTCCAGCGCGCCGCGCCGCAACAGGGCGCAGGAACCGCAGAAAAATGCCGCATTCCAGGTATCATTGCCTGTTTGCACCAAGCCGTAAAACAGCTCGCCCTCGTTCGGATTCTTGCGGAACAGGCCCAGGTTGCGCTCAAAGGGATCGGGCGAGAAAAAGTGGTGAGGTGTCTGCACCAGCGCCATTTTCTCATCCTGCAAAAACCAGCCGGCCGTCAGCTGCAGGAAGGTATGTACCGGGATGTGGTCACAGTCAAAAATGGCAACCAGCTCGCCATCGGTCTGTTTCAGTGCATGGTTGAGGTTGCCGGCTTTGGCGTGAGCGTTGTCGTCCCTGGTGATATAGCCAACCCCGACGCTGGCGGCAAACGCCCTGAACTCCTCGCGACGGCCATCATCCAGCACATGAATGCGCAGTTTGTCGGCAGGCCAGTCAAGCCCCATGGCTGCATACAGCGTATTACGTACCACTGCCAGCGGTTCGTTATAGGTCGGAATGAAGACATCCACGGTCGGCCACTGTGCCTGGTCGGCCGGTAGCTGAACCGGCTTGCGGTCAAGCCGCCAGCCGGTTTGCACATAGCCGAGCATCAGGATGATCCAGGCATAGGTTTCCGCGGCCAGCAGCAGAATGCCGAACGTCAGGTCCAGGCTGCTGTTCCAGTTCAGGGTGGCTGTGTAGCGCCACCACAGGTAGCGCGAGGCAACCACCACCGACATGAGGATCATCACCAGGGTGTAAAAACGTCCCGGCAGATGGCGTACCGAAAGCGCTATCACCCAGAGCAGCAGCATGAACAGGATCTGTGAAGGGTAATCCATTGGCTGGGTGATGCTGAACAGCATCAGCGCAACGGCCAGCAGGACAAAGCCTGCATCCATCAGCAGCTGTTGCAGACGGCTGCGCTTTTGCCACCAGCGAAAACCCTTGCGCACCGGCTGCTCCAGTACGCTTGCCGCCATCCTGCGCCGGTTTCCGGCCTGCCAGCGGCTGGTCAAAGATGCCGAAAGACGGCCCAGACGCTGCCGTGTACTGTGCATCCAGTGTTTTGGCTGCTCGCGCATCAGCAGCAAATACACTGTCTGTACCAGATAGCGCAAAGGGTCGGCCTGGCGTGGCTGGTCGGCCAGGGTCTGCGGAAACCAGTATTGCCTGTTGTTCAGTATCCGCTGCCAGCCCGGCTGTTCAAGGCGCAGCAGGCACCAGGCCAGCAGAGTGCAACAGGCCAGAAACAGTGCCGACAGTCTCCCCAGACCGCGCTCCTGGCGCAGACTTGTGTAGGGGAAGAAACGGGTCATTGTCTAGCGCTCCGCCCGTGCCATGCACCAGACGGCCAGGCTGGCAATTTCCTGTGCGGCCTGGCTTTGCGGCCGGGCCAGGGCAAGCGGCTGCTTGCAGGCCAGCGCCTCGTTCCAGGCCTCGTCCTGATGCAGAGTGACAGGCAGCAGATTCAGCTCCGGCTGATGCTGCCACAGCATCAGCAAGTCGTTTTGCAGACGGCTTTCCGGTGCAAAGTTATTGACCAGCAACAGTTGCCCCCTGTAGTCGCGATACAGGCGCACATGCGCCGCGGCATCAACAGGTACCACCTCAATCTGGCGCAGGCCGACAGACATGCCGTCAGCCAGTTTTTTTGCCCGGCCAGCATTGCCGGCGTCCACCAGCAGCTGATCATAGTAAGCTGTTGCGCCGGCAATGATTTCTGCCAGACTGCGCCCCTTTGCTTCACTGCTTGCAACTGGCGATGGCCCCAGTATCAGCACATCCAGCCCGGGAACGATTTCCCACAGGGCTTCGCCATCGGTTGCACACAGGCTGGATACCGGACAGTTGAAGTGCAGGCCCAGCATCGCATCCCCGGTCAGGTCGACCAGCAAGACCCGCTGTCCCAGAGCATGCAGGGCATACCCCAAAGCTGCTACCACCGAGGTGACACCGGCACCGCCACGCAGGCCATAAAACGCCAGGCTGTTCATGCCTTGTCTCCGTTGTCAGCGTTCAGCTTGCTGTTGTTGAGCATTTCATCCAGCAGCGGCCAGCGCTGGCGGATGCTATCCAGTCGCTGACTGGCTGCCACTTCCTGATAATCCAGCTGTGGCATGTCGATTTCCTGCAGCAGGTGGTCCACATCGCTGACCGGCCAACTGTTTGCCCTGTCCTTCCCGTTCATCAGCGCACCTCCGGATATGGCAGCCAGTCGCCATCGTCCCTGAGACGGATATGGCTTTGCCCGTTGTGTTGCAACACCACTGTCTGATCGTTTTCGGATACCCAGCGGGTTTCCGGCAAGTGGTCACTTAGCCGGGCCAGATCCAGCGGCTGCTCCGGATCCTGCTCCAGCAAGCGTTTCAACAACTCGGCCAGCGCCAGGTAGCTGGACTGCCCGCTCAGCCGGAGCTGTTCCTGTACGCCTTCGCGCTCAAAACCCAACAGCTTCACCGCAACCGGCACATGCGTAATG
Organism: uncultured Thiopseudomonas sp.; assembly: GCA_964555485.1. Taxonomy (GTDB): domain Bacteria; phylum Pseudomonadota; class Gammaproteobacteria; order Pseudomonadales; family Pseudomonadaceae; genus Thiopseudomonas. The sequence continues at coordinate 3,590 of CAZKTB010000008.1, forward strand.
GCCGGGCTGGGAATTTCACGCATGCCGGCAATCTGCATACGGTCGCCGGCCAGGCTGGCGCCATGTTCCGGAATCAGCACCAGAATCACCGGTCTGCCAGCCCTTTCCATCATCTGGACAACACCGGTCATATCATCCAGCAGGCCGGCAGCCAGCTCGTGATAGTCGGCACGTCTGCTATTGCCACCGGGCAAGGCCACCCGGTTACCGTCGTGCAGGGTAATGCTGTTATAGAGCAGCGCCTGCGGCTGCCGATCAGTGGCCAGGCGTTGCTGCCACCAGCCGGACAGCACTTCGCGGTCGCGCCAGATCGGCGTGCCATCAAAACCGACAAAGGCTCGCTGCAGGCTTTTTTCCTGCGGCAGTCCGGACATATGCAGTCTGGAGCTTTCAGCCCTGATCATGTCGGCAAAGCCGTCAAACTCACCGGTATGATTGAGCAACACCTCCACGTCCAGTCCCTGGCCGGCCAGCTGGTTCATCAGTGAGCACTGGGCTGGCGCCGGCCTGTGCAAGCTGTCATGTGATGACTGGCCGCAGCTCGCCCGCATCAGCCGGCGCACTGCCGGTCCGCTGTAGGATGTGGCCGAGTTGAAGCGCTCGAATACCAGATCAAACTGGTCGAACAGCGGATGGTTGACCAAACCGGTGCTGACCAGATCATCCCAGGACAGTGAACAGATGCTGAGAAAAACAATGTCCACCGGCGTGGACTGTTTGCGCTCGCCCATGGCCACATGGCGTGTTTTTTCTTCTTCCAGAAAACCGTTCAGAACTGCATTCAGATCCTGCGGCTCCTGCGCCTCAGCGGTTGCGAGCGGCTCAACGCTGACCGGCATGGCCGGAGCCACAGACGAACTACCAGCAGGCAGCAAAGCACCTTGCTGCAGGCCCAACCAGCAGAACAGCGCCAGCGTGACAAAACTCAGCCGTACCCAGACGTGGATATACAGGTAGACGATACTGGCAACGAAGAACATTCCCAGCATCGGCCAGTTGATGGTCCGGTCAACGATTTCCAGAAAGTAGTCGAAAGTGAAATCAAGCACCCCCGGTTGACTCAGCAAGCGGGAAAAGGGTGGCAGCCAGGTATCCTGATACAGCAGCGCCACGCCCACGGGCACGGCCACCAGCTGTCTGGCTATGCGCAGTGATCGCCAGGGCAGCGGAATCAGCAAGGCGGCAATGAAAACCAGATTCGGCAACAATTGCAGATTCAGGTAACCGGTAAAATACAAACCCAACTTGAGCAGGAAATACAGGTTCCATATTCCCAGTTCCGGCCATGGCTGCCATTGCCGGGCAGCCTGCCCTGTTGGCCTAGTCATCATGCGCTCCTTTTCCGGCTACAAGCTTGTCCAGGGTGCCGCGGTATTTGAGCTTGTGCTCCAGCGAACGCCTGTTGCGCCGTCCGCTCAAACCCCTGTAGGCAACCGCCACAACCCCGCACACCAGCAGTGTGGCAACCGAGGCTGCTCCGGCAATGGCAACAATCTCGCTCAGCATGTCAGCGCCCTCTCGGTGAAACCCTGATCAGCCTTGGCTGCAGGACGTTTGCTGTTACCAGTTGAGGACTGTCCGCCGGCATACCCAGCTGCTGCAGCATGTCTTCATCAGCGCTGGCCGGGTTGGTCAGAACGTTGCTGTCAGAGAGTTTGCGCATGCCGTCAAACAGGTCGGCAACCGGCAAACGAAAAATCTTGCGCAAGGCAAGCCGCAATCTTGAATCCGGACAGGCAAACAGGAACAGGTAGAGCCAGTCACCGGCAAAAGCGGCAATGTCGCCTTGACGGCGCAGCTTCATCTGCTCACGTAATGCGTCTGCCGGTACAGTTGGTCGCAAGCGGAATTCCAGCAGCTGATGGGTGAGCTCGCCGGCCGAGCCGTGCAAAACCTCGCTGGTCATCGCCTTGAAGGTGCCAATATCGAGAATTCCGCGGGCATCCAGCGGTTGCAGCTTTTCCAGCAAACTGTCCACATCCGCCAGCAACGGCCGGTTCCACTTCAACCCCTGCAGGGCGGATAGATACAGCAGCATGTGCTGACTGGAAACCGACTCGGGAATGATGAAGCTGGCTCCGGCCAGCAGCAGTGCTTTCTGGTCGCAATATCTGAGGCAGGCCAGGGTTTCCCGTACTACCAGTTTGATGCCGGTATTGCCGCTGGCCCGCAAGTGCTGAAAGTCGGCAGCCATCTGCCGAACCAGTTCGTTGCTGTCCAGAGCAAACACCAAGGTTGCCGAATGCGCGCGCCCTGCCTCATTGAGCAATGCCGCATAGTCATCCGCCACACTCCAGAAGTCCGACAACAGCGGTAACCCAAGCAAACTGGCGCGCTGAAATACAATTTTGCGCTCATCTGTGCCAGGTTGCTCATATGTCGCTGCCGAGGCTTGGCTGGCAATATCCAGCTGAAACTGCCCGTTCAGTCGTTGCAACCGGTAGCGCAGTCCACTAAACAGCCCCAGGCGGCTCTGCCAGAAGTACAGGTCCAGTACCAGCGCCGCATCGAACCTGTCCAGCATGGCACAACCCTCCATGGTTCCGGCGATACTGTTGAGCGGGATTTCCGGCCGACCCGGACCATCAACTATCACCAAAAGAGTTTTGCCGTGCCTTTTCAGCCACTGGTTGAACCTGTAATGGTTGGCAGCAACCCAGTGCTGGCCAAAATCTGTGACCAGGCTCGCCTGTAAAACCACCACATCAGCGTGACTGCCTGCAATAAAGCGCTGCAGCTGCTCAGGATGGCCGAAGAAGTCTTCAACAAAATCATCCGGCGTCTGACGTTTCTGATCGACGTAAGTGTGCACACTGACCTTTGCCGACAAGGATGACGGCAGTACTTTCAGTAATTGATCAAGCCGGGCTTCGGCACAAATCAGGTCGGCATTTTGATGCTCCATGCCGCCAGTCAGGTAGTCAGCCATCAGCATCCCGGCGTCCTGGCCATTGCTGCAAAACAGCCAGTATTGCCCCGGAGAGAGCAGTCCATGCTCTTTGGGCAAACCTGAAATCGGGAGGCTGGAAAACATCGTGAAAACCTTGTTGCTTGCATACTATCTGCAAGCTAAATTTAGCACAGCAACAAGGGTGAAATTGCATTTTTTTATTGTCATAAAGCAAAAAAAATCTGCTAAAAATCACCTTGTCAGACGCAAGTCAACTGCCAAAGCCTTTCCTGTGAAAAACTCACGTCTGCCGCCTTGTGCTACCATGTGCGCCCTTTGTTTTTTGATCCCCCCCCTATGCCCCGCAAGTCTTCTTCACAACCCGTATCAGCCAGCACAGAAAACCTCGGCCGCCGCCTGTTCAGCATGACCTGGCCCATGCTGGCAGGGGTGGTGGCACTGATGAGTTTTCAGCTGGTGGACAGTGTCTTCATCGGCATGCTGGGCACCGAACCGCTGGCGGCAATGGGCTTCACCATGCCGATCAACCAGTTGATGATCGGCATCCAGATAGGTACCGGCATTGCCGCAACCGCACTGATCTCCCGCGCCATAGGTGCCGGCAATGCAGACTATGCCAGACGCCTTTCGGCGCTGGTGCTGCTCACTGGCAGCAGCCTGATGGCATTGCTGGCGCTGGCCGTTTATCTGTTCAAACAGCCAATCCTGCTGACGCTGGGCGCCGGTGAGGAGCTGTTTGCCTATACCGACAGCTATTGGCTGCCCTGGCTGCTGAGTTCCTGGAGCCATGCCTTTCTGTATTTCGGCAACAGCCTGTGCCGTGCCAATGGCAACACCCGCCTGCCCGGCCTGATGATGGTGGTCACCAGTCTGCTCAATATGGCGCTGGACCCGATTTTCATTTTCGTGCTGGGCTGGGGCCTGCCCGGTGCCGCCTTTGCCACCCTGGTTTCCTGCATCATCGGCAGTGCCGTGATTTATTCACGGGTAATCAAGCATCACTGGCTGGCGTTTGACCTGCAACAAGTCAAGATGTTGCCGGCCCTGGGCAGCATCGCCAAGATCAGCCTGCCGGCAATGCTCAGCCAGCTGATGCCCGGCATGGCCGCACTGATGGCAACCCGCATCGTGGCTGGCTATGGCGCGACCGCAATTGCCGCCTGGGCATTGGGTACCCGACTGGAAACCTTTTCCATCGTCATCATCCTGGCGCTGACCATGTCGATGCCACCCATGCTTGGGCGCATGCTCGGCGCACGCGACCTGACCCAGGTGCATAAGCTGATCTGGCTGGCGGTACGTTTCATTCTGGTATTGCAACTGGCGATTGCCATCTTCTGGCTGCTGCTGCGGCCCCTGGTCATCGGCATAGTCGCGCAGGAACAGGCCACTGCCGAATATCTGGCCAGCTACATGCTGATTGTGCCGGTCAGCTACAGCATGCTCGGGGTCTGTATCCTGCTGGTTTCCAGCTTCAATGCGCTGGGCATGCCAATGCGCGCAATGCTGACATCCGCCATCAGGCTGTTCCTCTGCTACCTGCCCTGTGTGGCGGTTGGCGCCTGGCTGGGCGGCATGACCGGGCTTTATCTGGGAGTGCTGGTCGGCAATTGCCTGGCCGGGCTGTTCAGCTGGCAACTGTACCGCCAGGGACTCAGGCAGCTGCAGGCCAGATTGCAGCAGACCGCTTAGGCCATCCATCCGGATAACGGGCAGTCAGCCTGATCAGTTGTTGCTGGTTTGCTTGCTGTCTGAGGCAGATTATCCGGTCAAGACCGGTAATGACGGTTATGGGCCAAGCTGGGTAAGGTCGGTGATTCATGATGCCCCACCTGACGAAAACCCGTGCTGCTCTCGCCGGTAGGTGCGAATTCATTCGCACATGATCCAGGTTGTGCGAAAGGGCTTGCCCCTGAG
>CAZKTB010000008.1:8517-18274 GCA_964555485.1 uncultured Thiopseudomonas sp.
ACCCGGACAAGCCGGGTAATGACGATTATGAATCAAGCCGGTTAAAACGGAGGTACGTTTAGCCAGGTAATCGCGAAACAGATCAGACTGCGTCCAGTCCCCGTTGCAGGTCGGCACGCAGATCATCCAGCTCTTCCAGGCCTACCGCAACACGCAGCAGGCCATCGCCAATACCCATGGCAACACGTTCTTCCGGCTGCAGCCGGCCATGCGTGGTGCTGGCCGGGTGGGTAATGGTGGTCTTGGCGTCGCCCAGGTTGGCGGTGATGGAGATGATGCGGGTCGCATCGATAAAACGCCAGGCCGCCTCTTTGCCACCCTTGATGTCAAAGCTGACCACTGCACCAAAGCCGCCCGGTTGCTGACGGCGGGCCAGCTCATGCTGCGGGTGGGTGGTCAGACCGGCGTAGTAGACTTTCTCTACCTGCGGTTGCTGCTCCAGCCAGCGCGCCAGTTGCATCGAGCTGTCACAATGGGCACGCATGCGCAGGCGCAGGGTTTCCAGCCCCTTGAGGAACACCCAGGCATTGAACGGGCTCATGCTCGGACCGGCGGTGCGCAAAAAGCCGACCACCTCGGTCATCAGCTCCTTGCTGCCGACCACGGCCCCGCCGAGGCAGCGGCCCTGGCCATCGATATACTTGGTTGCCGAGTGAATGACGATATCCGCACCCAGCTTCATCGGCTGTTGCAGCGCCGGAGTACAGAAGCAGTTATCCACCACCAGCAATGCCTTGGCGGCACGGGAAATTTCCGCCAGCGCGGCAATGTCGGCCAGCTCGGCCAGCGGATTGGATGGTGACTCCAGATAGAGCATCCTGGTGTTGGGCTTGCAGGCCGCGCGCCAGGCATCCAGATCGTTGATGCCGACGTAGGTGACTTCAATACCGAACTTCTTGAAGTACTTGTCGAACAGGCTCACCGTGGAGCCGAAGATGCTGCGCGATACCAGTACATGATCGCCAGCACTGCAAAAGCTCATTACGGTCGCCATGATGGCAGCCATGCCTGACGAGGTCGCGACTGCTTTCTCGGCACCTTCCAGTGCTGCCAGCCGCTCCTCGAAAGTACGCACAGTTGGGTTGGTGTAACGCGAATAGACGTTGCCCTGCTCCGCACCGGAAAAGCAGGCGGCGGCATGGGCTGCATCCCTGAACACATAGCTGGAGGTGGTGAAAATGGCTTCACCATGTTCGGCCTCAGGCCCCCTGCGCTGCCCCGCCCTGACTGCAAGGGTGTCAAACCCGGTGTCGGAAAGGTCGCTGTCCAGTGGACCTGGCTGCCAGTCTGTGCTCATTTTTATCGCCTTATTATTCAGATTAGTTTTCGCTGTTATGCAGCTCAATGATGGCATTGGCCTGCGGTTTGCCATCAAAATCCAGTTCTGTCTGTGACGTCTCGATCTGGCTCAGATAGCTCTCGTCAATATCACCGGTAACGTACTGGCCGTCAAATACGGAACAGTCAAAACGTTCAATACGCACCTTGCCGCCATCGGTCGAGGCAATCAGGTCATCCAGGTCCTGAAAAATCAGCCAGTCGGCGCCAATCAGCTCGCTGATCTCTTCAGCAGTACGGTTGTGGGCGATCAGGTCCTGCACGCTGGGCATGTCGATGCCATACACGTTGCGGTAACGCACTTCCGGTGCCGCCGAGCAAAAATAAACCTTTTTGGCACCGGCACTGCGGGCCATCTGGATGATTTCCTGACAGGTGGTACCACGCACGATGGAGTCATCCACCAGCATCACGTTCTTGCCACGGAACTCCAGTTCGATGGCATTGAGCTTCTGGCGCACCGACTTTTTCCGCAGCGCCTGGCCGGGCATGATGAAGGTGCGGCCGATATAGCGATTCTTGATGAAGCCTTCGCGATACTTGACGCCCAGCCGGTGGGCCAGCTCCAGTGCCGAGGTGCGGCTGGTATCGGGAATCGGAATGATGACATCGATGTCATGCTCGGGACGTTCACGCAGAATTTTCTCTGCCAGCTTCTCGCCCATCTTCATCCGCGCCTTGTAGACCGAAATACCGTCGATGATCGAGTCCGGGCGGGCCAGATAGACATGCTCGAAAATACAGGGATTGAGTTGCGGATTGCGTGCACACTGACGGGTGTGCAACTGGCCATCTTCGGTGATGTAGATCGCTTCGCCGGGATCCAGATCGCGAACCAGGGTAAAGCCCAGCGCATCCAGCGCCACGCTTTCCGAGGCAATCATGTATTCGGTGCCCTGCTCGGTTTCTCGCTCACCGTACACAATGGGGCGAATGCCGCAGGGGTCGCGGAAGCCGACAATGCCATGGCCGGTAATCATCGACACCACCGCATAGGCGCCACGGCAGCGCTCATGCACCCGGCCAACGGCGGCAAAGATGTCATCCGGCTGGGGCTTCAGGCAGCCGCCCTGGCTCAGCTCGTGGGCAAATACGTTGAGCAACACCTCGGCGTCTGAATTGGTGTTGATGTGGCGCAGGTCGGATTCGAAAATCTCTTTGGCCAGCTGACGCACATTGGTCAGGTTGCCGTTTTGCGCCAGGGTGATGCCGTATGGCGAGTTGACGTAAAAAGGCTGCGCCTCTGCCGTACTGGTGCTGCCTTCCACCGGATAGCGCACATGGCCGATACCTATGCTGCCGACCAGCTCCTTCATGTGACGGGTACGGAACACGTCGCGCACCAGCCCGTCGGCCTTGCGTAAAAATAGCCGTCCCTGCTTGCTGGTAACCATCCCGGCAGCATCCTGCCCGCGATGTTGCAACACGGTCATCGCATCATAGAGCGACTGGTTGACCTCTGATTTACCTACAATTGCGACGATACCGCACATGAATGACAACCCCTGCTTTGCAGATTGAAGTTTGCGCCTGGCGCATTTGCCAGCAGCTCTCCCTCATTGAGAAAACTACTGGCTACCCACTCCCTGCCCCAGTTCCAGAACCAGGTTTTTCGACCAGTCCGCAACCAGCAGGAAGTGTGGAACCAAAACCGAATCGCGCCACCAGGCATCATGTACGGCAGGTGACAGGCTCAGAATGCCCACCACCACCACTACCAGCAGGATGCCCCGTGCAGCGCCAAAAAACATGCCAAGAAAGCGGTCGGTACCTGTCAGTCCGGTTGCCCGGACCAGCTGGGCCAGCAGGAAATTGACGATACCACCAGCAATCAGAGTGGCAATAAAGAGTAACGCGCAGGCGCTGATCACACGTAGCGACGGCGTGTCTATGTAGGGAGTCAGGTAACCGGAAAGATCCCCGCCAAACATCCAGGCCACCACGCCAGCCACCACCCAGGTGACCAGGGAAAGTGCTTCCTTGATGAAGCCGCGGCTCAGACTAATGAGGGCCGAAATGGCGATTACCGCTAAAATGACTGCATCGAGCCAGTTGAATGTCACTGTTAGTGTCCAGCGTCCTGAAAAAACGAATTCTAACAGAGCGGCCCTGTCCTGATAACCCTTTTCTTGCAGCACCCTAATCCTGGGCCAGGCAACTGCCGGCCGGACAGGCCTGGCACATGCAGGCAAGGCATGCTGGCCTGCAGTTGCAACCGACAGCCATCTGGCTGAAGGAACGCCGGATTATGGCTGGTAGCGCACCACAAAGCAGTCCTGCTTGTCGCGGGACTTCAGCTGCTTGCACATGGCTACGGCTTCGGCTTCACGAATCAGCGGACCGATCAATACCCTGTGCACACCATCGGCACTGCGCACGTAGGCAGCATAGTGCTTGGCACGGTAGGTATCACGCAGTCTTTCGGCATTGGCCAGGCTGCTCAGGCTCGCCAGCTGGATTGACCAGGAAACCGGCAGATTGCTGCGGTCGATCCCGGGCTCGGCACGCTGCGGTGCAGAAACAACAGGCGCAGCTGGCGCAGGAGTACTGGGCTTGGCTGGAGTTGCCGGCTTGGCCGGTTGTGTCACCGGGGCTTCAACCACACGTGGAGCTTCGATAACAGGCTCAGGTGCAGCTGGCTGTACCTCCACTACAGGAGCTGCCGGCGGCTCGACCGGATCATTCTCGATCAGGACAAACTCCAGCTCGGGCTCCGCTACCGGCTCGAACAGGCTCTCATCCACCGGTTCAGGTACTTCTACCGGCTCAACCGCCACTTCTGGCACAGGCGCAATTACCGGCGTTGGCGGCACCTGCACCTCAACGGTTGGTAGCGGATGCTCGTCCTTGCTGGAAAACAGCATCGGCAAAAAAATGATTGCCAGCGCAATCAGTACCAGGGCACCAATGATGCGCTGTTTGAATTTGTTGTCCGTTTCACTCATTTGCTTGTACCTGAAAAATCATGATGTAGCCCGTGTCTTGCGGTCTGTTCGGCCGCATCGCCAACTTCGGCAATGGCATTGACCAAACAGGACACTAGTGTACGCCAGATCGGCTCGCGGCCTGTTCCTGCAGAAACTCCAGAACCTGGGCCACGGTAAAGAACGAGCCAAAAACCAGTATCTCGTCATCTGGCGTGCTGCTGTCCAGACAGGCCAGCAACGCTTCACGAATGCAGTCGTGGGCCACATGGGACTCGCCGGACTGCTGCAGATGCTGCTGCAGTTCCGTCAGGGAAAAACTGCGTGGTGACGGTAAAGCGGCAACATGCCAGCAATCAAAGACGCCCTGCATGGCAGCCAAAACCCCGTCCACATCCTTGTCGGCAAGCGCACCGAATACCGCAAGACGTTTGCCCTGCAGCGGGCGCTGTCGCAGCCAGCTGGCAACATAGGCAGCTGCCTGCGGGTTATGCGCAACATCCAGCAGCAGGTGTCTTGTTTCATTGTTGAATGGCAATTCCACCTGTTGCAGACGACCGGTAAGCGCGGTCTGCTGCAGCACGAGCCCCGCTTCACTGGCGGCCAGGGGAAGGCCAAGCAGGCTGCAGGCCTGCAGTGCAACTGCCGCATTCTGTACCGGTAGCCCCGGCAGCGGCATGTCTTCAAGCTCAAGCTTCCGGCCCGAGCTGTCCTGTCCCTGCCAGCTCCACCGGCTGCCGCTTTGTGTCAGATCAAACTGCACGCCGCGCACATACAGCGGACATGGCAGATTGGCTGCCTGATCAAGCAGGCTTTGCGGCGGCTCAATGTCACCGCAAACTGCAGGTACGGCGGCACGGAAAATCCCGGCCTTTTCGTGGGCCACTTCTTCGCGGGTATTGCCCAGCCAGTCGGCATGGTCCAGCGCTATGCCGGTAACCACCGCCACATCGGGATCCATGATGTTTACCGCATCCAGCCGGCCACCCAGCCCCACTTCCAGAACCACCACGTCCAGCTTCGCTCGTGAAAAGACCCACAAGGCAGCCAGGGTGCCCATTTCAAAGTAGGTCAGACTGGTCTGGCCACGAACCGCCTCGATGGCACTGAAGGCCTGGCAAATCAGTTCGTCGCTGGCAGCTTCGCCATTGATCTGGATGCGCTCGTTGTAACGCAGGAAATGTGGTGAGCTGTAGACACCAACGGACATCCCCTGCGCCCGACACAGCGCGGCAATGAAGGCACAGGTCGAACCCTTGCCGTTAGTCCCGGTAACTGTAACCACTCTGGGAGCCGGCTTCGCCAGCCCCAGCCTGTCGGCTACATCGCGGATGCGCTGCAACCCCATTTCAATCTCACTGGGATGCAGCTGCTCCAGCCATGTCAGCCACTGCTCAAGAGTACGTTGGCTCATTCGGCAGCCTGTTGCGGCTGCTCCGGTACCTCGCGCAGGATCGGACGAACCTGCATGGGTGCATTGACCAGCTTGCGCAGGATGGCAGCAATGCGCAGGCGCATCTCGGGGCGCGGAACAATCATGTCGATCGCGCCATGCTCCAGCAGGAATTCGCTGCGCTGGAAGCCTTCCGGCAGTTTCTCGCGTACGGTCTGCTCGATCACCCGTGGACCGGCAAAGCCGACCAGCGCCTTGGGCTCGCCAATGATGATATCGCCAAGCATTGCCAGGCTGGCAGAAACGCCACCGTAAACCGGATCGGTCAGTACGGAGATGAACGGAATGCCCTCTTCACGCAGACGGGCAATTACCGCGGAGGTTTTCGCCATCTGCATCAGTGACAGCAGGGCTTCCTGCATGCGTGCACCGCCGGAAGCGGAGAAGCAGATCAGCGGGCAACGCTTTTCCAGTGCCACATTGGCCGCCTGCACAAAACGCTCGCCAACCACTGCACCCATGGAGCCGCCCATGAAGGAAAACTCGAATGCGGCAGCTACCACCGGCATACCCTCAAGGGTACCGCTCATGGCAATCAGGGCATCATTTTCGCCGGTCTGCTTCTGCGCCGCCTTCAGGCGATCGCTGTAGCGTTTGCTATCCCTGAATTTCAGGCGGTCAACCGGCTCAAGATCTTCCGCAATTTCCTCACGTCCTTCCTCGTCCAGAAAAATATCCAGTCGTGTGCGTGCATCAATACGCATGTGATGCTCGCACTTGGTGCAGACATCCAGCGCCTTTTCCAGTTCAGGCTTGTAGAGTACGGCATCACAGGCCGGACACTTGTGCCACAGACCCTCGGGGATGGTGCTTTTCTTGACCTCGGAACGCATGATCGAGGGAATAAATTTATCAACCAGCCAGTTACTCATTCGTACGATACTCCTCGTAGCACCCTGCATGCAGCGTTGCATGCCGGTGTTGTCCTGCCGCCATGCGGGCAGGATATTTCTATGTATGAAAGCCATCCTGTGACGGCGATTATCGTGCCGCCGTCACACTTCAATTGTTACCTGGAATTACCGGTGCGCACTGCATGCATGAAGGCATGAACCTTTTCAGCATCCTTGATGCCCTTGTCGGCTTCAACACCACCGCTCACATCGACCGCCCAGGGTTGTACTTGTTCGATTGCTAAACGCACATTATCCACATTAAGCCCGCCGGCGAGTATCAGCGGTTTGGCTAAACCCTGCGGAATCGCCTGCCAGTCAAAAACCTCACCGGTTCCGCCAGGCACACCGGCAACATAGGCATCCAGCAGAATGCCGCGTGCATCCGTGTAGCTGTTGGCCAGAGCGGCAATGTCCACGCCGGGCTGCATGCGCAGCGCCTTGATATAGGGCCGGCCGAAGGACTGACAAAACTCCGGACTCTCGTCGCCATGGAACTGCAGCAAATCGAGCGGAACCTGCTCCAGCAGGCTGCTGACCTCATCTGCCGTGGCATCGACAAACAGCCCGGTTGCCGTGACGAAAGCCGGCAAACTGCGCACTATCGGACCGGCCACTTCTGCGGTGACCGCCCTGGGGCTGGGCGGGTAAAACACGAAACCAAGGGCATCAGCACCGGCCTGCGCGGCAATCTGTGCATCTTCCAGCCTGGTAATGCCGCAGATTTTAACTCTGGTATTCATCATCACTCCCGGCAAACACATCCGGCATGGCATCAAGAAAATGCGGCCCCAATGGGCGGCCGGGCAAGTCGAACTCTTCCGGATACTCCACCTTGACCAGGTACAGCCCGAATGCCGGCGCAGTGGCACCTGCAACTTTGCGATCCCGCGCCGCCAGCACCTGTGGCATCCAGCTCACGGGCTTTTCACCGGCACCGATTTTCATCAGGGTACCGGCAATGTTGCGCACCATGTGATGCAAAAAGGCCGAAGCCCGGATATCCAGCACCAGGTAGCGACCATAGCGGGTCAAACGTATGCCATCGAGCGTCTTGACCGGCGACTTGGCCTGGCAATCACTGTCGCGAAACGAGCTGAAATCGTGGGTACCAAGCAGATAGCCTGCTGCCTGGTTCATCTTGTCGACATCCAGTGACTTGTGTGTCCAGGTGATGCCATCGCCGAGCAGGGCCGGACGTACCGGGTCCGAATAGATCACATAACGATAGCGGCGGCGCATGGCACTGAAGCGGGCATGAAATTCCGCCTCGACCGGCTTCACCCAGAGCACGCTGATGTCCCTGGGCAGGTAGCGGTTGGCGCCAAACTGCCAGCCGGCGGGCTTGCGCAGCACGCTGGTCTCAAAATGCAGTATCTGTTCGCAGGCATGCACGCCGGCGTCGGTACGGCCGGCACAAACCAGCTGGACCGACACGCCACCTGCCACCTCGGTCAGGGCCCTTTCCAGCGCTCCCTGCACGGTCGGCAGTTCGTTTTTCTGTCGTTGAAAACCGTAATACGCCGAGCCGTTATACTCGACGCCAAGGGCCATTCTGAAAACGGCTGCGGCAGTCGTGTTGACTGCCGCAGTGTGTTGTTGCGCAGGGTTCATCTGTCATCCAATCCTGGCCAGCAGCTCCTTGGCCAGTTCCTGGTGTTCGGGAGCTCCCTCGCGCAGAACCTCGTCCAGAATCTCGCGGGCACCTTCAATATCGCCCATGTCGATCCAGGCGGAAGCCAGATCAAGCTTGGTCTTGTCTTCGTCATCACCTTGCAGGAAGGAGAAGTCGTCATCCAGCTCCTGCTCCAGAGCAGCAAACACATCGTCACCGCCATCAGCTGCCGCCGTGGCTTCCGAAGAGACCAGATCAAGCCCTGCATCCAGGTCAAACAACTCGTCCAGCTCATCATCATCAGCTATCGGGGCACCGCCTGCCATTTGCAGGGTCTCGCCTGCTTCGCTCTGCAATGCATCCAGACTGCTTTCCAGCGACTCCAGATCACTCAGCTCCAGATCATCGACCAGTCCGGCGGCCGGATCTTCGTCCGACGGTATGGAGAGATCAAGGTCCAGATCAAACCCGGATTCGGCTGTCTGCTCCTGCTGAAGCGAAGCATCCCCGGCAGAGAAGTCCAGTCCTTCAAGGGTCAGGCTGTCATCCAGTGCAAGCTCGTCAACCTCGGGAAGTTCAAGATCCTCCAGTACCAGGTCTTCAATTTCCGGCAGCTCGAAACTACCTTCAAGGTCGTCGACTTCCTCAGCCACCTCTTCAGTCGTTTCGTCAGCGACCAGGGCCGGAGTGTACTCAATGCCGGCATCCTGCTCTGCAGTTTCAGCCAGCTCGCCATCCACAGCATCCAGCAGGCTGGCAAACTCGTCATCAGTTTCGGCCAGGTCAGCTACAGGGCTCTGCTCTTTCAGCAGATCATCCAGTGCCGGAATGTCTGCGGCCAGCATGCTTTCCAGATCTGCTGCATCAGTTTCGACAGCAACAGGGCTCGACGGCATGTCCAGCATGATCTCGTCAAGATTCAGGCCACCTTCATCTTCACCCATAAAATGCGGGTAACGCTGCTGCAAGGCATCCATTTCAGCCTGTGAGGCACCCATTGCATTGAGTTCTTCAACCTGCTCGAGGAATGCGTTGCGATCTTCCAGATCGGCATAGACTTCCAGCAACTTGAAACGCAGGTCTTCACGCTGGGGATCTGCGTCAATCGCTTTCAGCAGTACATCGGCACCCTGACTGAAACGGCCATATGCAATGAGGTTTTCCGCTTCGACAACAGGATCTTCGAGTTCCGGTTCCTGTACAGGCATGTCATCAACAAAGCCTGCCGGTTCTTCAATCTCGCCATCCAGCTCTTCCAGTACGCCGTCCAGTGCATCCTGTTCGCCTTCAGCGTCTTCCAGCTCGTCCTCAATTTGCGAGCTGCCGCCAAAGTCTTCCGGTGGCAAGACCTCAGGTTCCTGTCCAGCCTGCTGTCTGCGACGCAGCAGCAACAACAGCAACAGCAGTGCCACACCACCACCGGCTGCCGGCAGGAACATCGGGTTATCCATCAGCTCTTTGACAAAGCTTTTGGGTTCGGCCGGAGGTTCAAACGCAACAGGAGCAGGCTTGGATGCGACTTCGGGCTCGGGCT
>CAZKTB010000008.1:18374-21644 GCA_964555485.1 uncultured Thiopseudomonas sp.
CTGTTCAGCCCTTCAATCTGGCTGGCAAGGTGTTCGTTCTGCAGACGAATCGAATCCAGCTGTTCCTTGGTCTGCGCCAGCTGGTCAGTCCCAGCGCTATCGGCGGCTCCACTTCCACCATCACTTTCAGACTGCTCTGTATTGCCGGCCAGCAATCGCAGGCTGTCGGTCTGTTCTGCCCTTGCTGGAGTCGCAGTTTCGGTTTCGCGCTGACGTGCATCAAGTTGGCGCGCCACCGGGGCATCACTGCGTCCCGTCTTTACCCGCTGTTCAAATTCTGTGATGGCCTGTGCACGGCTATACTGGCGAACCTGTTCTGCATCAGGCAGTTTCAGCACCTGCCCTGCTCTGAGCTTGTTGATGTTGCCATTAATGAATGCATCCGGATTCAGGTCCTGGATTGCCAACATGGCCTGGTGAACAGAGCCGCCGCGCCTTGCACGCAGGGCGATTTCCCAGAGAGTGTCGTTTGTCCGTACACGATACTGGTCACCCTGCAGGACAGAGCGTGCGGCTGCGCGTGGAGCAGTAGTCCGTTGTGAGCGCACAGCAGTGCTTGTCTGGCGCGCGGGAGCTCGCGTCGCGACTGGTGCTGTCGCCGGCGCGCTGCGATACACCAGCTCTTGTGGCGTATACATGGGCGGGTCAAGCAGCAGGGTGTATTCCTTCAGCAACCGACCGGCCGGCCAGTAGACTTCAAGCAGGAAATTCAGAAAGGGTTCACGCACGGACTGGGAACTGGTAACCCTGACAAAACTTTTCCCGCCCTGGCGGATTACCGGAGTGAATTTCAGGTTGTTCAGAAAGAACTGACGGTCAACACCGGCACGGCTGAAATCTTCCGCTGAGGCAAGCTTTGACCTGATTTCCTCGGAGCTTAGCCCCCTGGTGTCCAACAGCTCGATTTCTGCTACCAGGGGCTCGTTCAAGGCTGACTTGACCGAAACTTCCCCAAGCCCCAAAGCATGGGCCATTCCGGAAGCCATGGAGGTGGCAGCTGCTACTGCCAATACCAGTTTGCGAACCTGAAGCATATAGCGTTCCCTTATTTTTATCGGAGATCCCTGACCTGTACTCAATCGGCAAAGGGTAGCGGATACCGCTTTGCCGCCTGCCCTCAACCACAGAGAGGCATGATCAACTAGAATCTTCTTTCAATTGGTAGCGCAAGTATCTTTGAGCGCTTGCCTTTTATCAACAGTCTATCCGGATTATTCAGCTTATTGCGTGCACCTGGTGTTCCGTTTTTGACCTGGCGCACAGTTCACCATGCCTGGAGCGAAAATGCAGCACAGCAAAAAGGCTGTCTTTTCGGGACAGCCTTTTGTTGTTTCTAGCGCTCCAGCAGGATGCGCAGCATGCGTCGCAGCGGTTCTGCCGCTCCCCACAACAGCTGGTCACCCACAGTGAAAGCACCCAGGTAGTGCGAGCCCATGTTCAGCTTGCGCAAACGGCCAACCGGAATGTTCAGGGTGCCGGTTACTGCTGTTGGCGTCAGCTCCTGCATGGTCTGCTCGCGGCAATTGGGTACCAATTTGACCCAGGGGTTGTGCTGGCTGATCAGGTTTTCGATGTCTGCCAGCGGTACGTCCTTGTTCAGCTTGATGGTCAGCGCCTGGCTATGGCAGCGCATGGCACCGACACGCACACAGATGCCGTCGATATGGATGGGGTTCTTGAAGCGACCGAGAATTTTGTTGGTTTCGGCCTGGGCCTTCCACTCTTCACGGCTCTGACCATTGGGCAGCGCACTGTCGATCCAGGGGATCAGGCTACCGGCCAGCGGCACGCCAAAGTGTTCGGCAGGAATATCATCACCGCGCTGGGCTTCAGCCACCTTGCGATCGATATCCAGAATCGCTGTTGCAGGATCGGCCAGCTCGTCTGCCACCACATCACGCAGATAGCCCATCTGGTTGAGCAGCTCACGCATGTTTTGCGCACCCGAGCCACTGGCTGCCTGATAGGTCATGGCACTCATCCACTCGACCAGACCGGCCTCGAACAGGCCACCCAGGCCCATCAGCATCAGGCTGACGGTACAGTTGCCGCCAACAAAGGTCTTGACGCCGGCATCCAGGCCCTGGTCAATCATCTTGCGGTTGACCGGGTCCAGCACGATGATCGACTCGTCCTGCATGCGCAGACCGGAGGCGGCATCGATCCACTGGCCTTCCCAGCCGGCTTCACGCAGCTTGGGGAAAACCTCGTTGGTGTAGTCACTGCCCTGACAGGTCAGGATGATGTCCAGGCCCTTGAGGGTGTTGATGTCGTAGGCATCTTTCAGCGCGGGAATATCCTTGCCGATTGACGGACCCTGGCCACCCACATTGGAGGTGGTGAAAAAGACCGGCTCGATCAGGTCGAAATCCCGCTCTTCCAGCATGCGCTGCATCAGCACGGAACCAACCATGCCACGCCAGCCTACAAATCCAACTCGTTTCATCTAACTACACCTTTACCTATACAAATGATGGCCGGTACGACTCAAGGCCGTACTGGCCGGGCACATTTCCCTTACAGCTGCTGCAGGGCGGCAACAACCGCATCACCCATCTCAGCAGTACCTACCTGGCGCATGCCCTCGGACATGATGTCGCCGGTACGCAGTCCCTGGTCGAGAACATTGCTTACAGCCTGTTCGATGGCATCGGCAGCGCCAGCCTGGTTGAAGCTGTAACGCAACATCATGGACACGGACAGAATGGTCGCCAACGGGTTGGCCAGCCCCTTGCCTGCGATATCCGGAGCGGAACCGTGGCAGGGCTCGTACATACCCTTGTTATTGGAATCCAGAGAGGCGGAAGGCAGCATGCCGATCGAACCGGTCAGCATGGATGCTTCGTCCGACAGGATATCACCAAACAGGTTGTCGGTGACAATCACATCAAACTGTTTTGGTGCGCGCACCAGCTGCATCGCGGCGTTGTCCACATACATGTGGCTCAGCTCGACTTCAGGATAGTCCTTGGCCACCTCTTCCACAACCTCGCGCCACAGCTGGCTGGAGGCCAGAACGTTGGCCTTGTCGACCGAGCACAGCTTCTTGTCACGCTTCATCGCCATGTCAAAACCGACACGGGCAATACGGCGGATTTCGCTCTCGGAGTACGGCAGGGTATCAAACGCCTTGCGCTCGCCATTTTCCAGGGTGATGGTGTCACGCGGGCTACCGAAGTAGATACCACCGGTCAGCTCACGCACGATCAGGATATCCAGACCGGAAACCACTTCAGGCTTGAGGCTGGAAGCATCGGCCAGTTGCGGGTA
>CAZKTB010000009.1:0-21470 GCA_964555485.1 uncultured Thiopseudomonas sp.
GGTGTTGGTCTTGTCGTTGATGAAGCGGGCGTCATAGGGGCAGGCGTTGACGCAATAGGCACAACCCACGCAGCGGTCGCTGTCGACCACAACAATGCCGTCCTGGCGCTGGAAGGTGGCCTGCACCGGACAAACCGGCACGCAGGGCGGGTTTTCACAGTGGTTGCACAGGCGTGGCAGCATGAAGGTGGCGCACTCGCCGCTGGCCTCATCTTCCACTTCGAACTGCGAGACGATGGTGCGGAAGTTGCCCAGCGGAGCGGCATTTTCAATATGGCAGGATACGGTGCAGGCCTGGCAGCCGATGCAGCGGCGCAGGTCGATCAGCATGCCGTAACGCTTGCTCGGGTCGCCCTCGCGGCGCACAGGCTGATCATTGATGCCTGCCTTGGCCAGGCTGGAAAAAGGGATCAGTGCAGCTCCGGCGGTCAGTTTGGCCAGCTGACCGAGCAGGGAGCGTCGAATCAAGTCCATGGATCCTCCTTAGACTTTTGGGCTATATACTTATGTCTGATTCGTACGCTACCAAAAAGACACCCACAGTAGTTGATCGGTGTCAATTGCCGTGGGTTTAGTGCGACACTATGTCATACCGTAAACAGTTGTTTTGCACAGCCTGTTTGGCTGCCCGGAGCTGTGGAGACGGCTCAGCCCGGCAGGCATGAGCCTTGTACTTGCGGAATTTGTGCCACAGCTGTGCCATCCTTGGTGCATTCGGCTACCTGTACCCTGCTGCTCTGGCAGCGGTCTTTTCCCCGCGTTGCGCAACAGTTTCAGCTGGTTTGCTTTGGCTGGCGTGGTGGCCGTTTTGCAATGCAAGGAGTTATCGGCATGAACTTTCTGGCTCATCTGTTATTGGGGCCGCATGAGGCCCAGCAGGCTGTAGGCAGTCTGCTGGGCGATTTCGTCAAGGGTCCCATGGACTCCATCGCCTTGCCCGAAGGAGTCCGCGAAGGGATCTGGCTGCACCGGCAGATCGACGGCTTCACCGACCGTCATGAGCTGGTGGCACGCAGCAAGGAGCGGGTCAGCCAGGAGCGGCGGCGTTATGCCGGCATCATGGTGGACATGTTCTATGACCATTTGCTGGCGCGTCACTGGCAGCGCTTCAGCGGGCAGCCGCTGGATCAGTTTACCGAACAGATGTACAGGGTCGTCAGAGCGCAGGAAGCGCTGTTGCCGGAGCGGGCCAGAACGGTTTTATTACGCATGGCAAAAGAGGACTGGCTGGGCAGCTATGCGGAGTTGAGCAATCTGCATGCGGCGCTGAACAACATGTCGCGCCGTTTGCGCCCCGGCAATGCGCTGGCAGGCTCGGTGTGTGAGCTTGAGCGCGAATATGAAGGGTTTGAGGCAGATTTTCTGGCATTCATGCCGCAGGCTGTCGAGTTTGTCAGGGATGAGGCGGAACCGCTGTCCGATTGAGCCTGTAGTTGCCTGACAAGGGTTGCGGGTACCGGCAAGGCCGGTACCCGTTTTGTCATCAGGCGCTTTCCTGCTGCGCGGCAACCTGCCTGCGGCTGCGTACCCAGCTGATGCCGATGGCGATGATCAGGATCAGGCCAACCACACCGAGCATCGGGTAGACGGTGCCGACCAGCTTGGTGAAGCCGACCTGGCTCAGGCCCAGACCAACCACTGCAAACACTGCGCTAAGCAGTTTGAAGTTGCGGGTTTCCGGTGCGGCAAAGCGTGCGCTGAAGGCAAAGAACATGCCTACTGCAGTGCTGTAGATCATGCAGGTCAGTGCCAGTGACATCAGTACCGCCAGCCACGGATGGATTTGCTGCGCCAGCAGCAGGGTGGGAATCTCGATGCCCAGCAGCTTGTCCATGTTGGCAAACAGGCCCAGGTTGAGCACGATGATCAGCAGGCCCAGTCCCAGACCACCTACAGTGCCGCCCAGTGCTGCAGCACGGGGCGACTGGGTCATGCCGCCAATTACTGCCAGCATCGGAAAGCCCACAGCGATGTTGAAGGATGCATACAACAAACCACTGATACCCCAGTTGGTAACTTCGCCGCCGAGGAAGGTGATGGTCTGGATTTCGGCTGCCGCAGCACTCAGCTCGGCCTGGCTGCCGCTGCTGGTGTAGATCGAGTAGATGGTGATTGCCAGGATCATCACCAGCAGGAAGGGCATTACGGCGCTGATCAGGTTGATAATGCCGCGCACGTTCAGGCACAGGGTGCCGATCACCAGCAATGTCATCAATACCGAGCCGGCCAGGGGAGCCAGGCCGAATTGTTGTGCCAGTGTCGAGCCGGCACCGGCCAGCATGGCCACGCCTACGCCATACAGGAAGAATGACAGCAGGACGTCGACCGCCAGGCCGGCCTGTTTGCCGAACAGGCTGTAGAGTACCTTTTTGTGCGAGCCGGCCTGCATGATGGAGCTGATGCGGGCGATATGCATGCCGAGAAAGGCAAACAGCAGGGCTGCAACGATTGAGCCGGCAATGCCGGCGATACCGTAACCGGTGAAGAATTGCAGAACCTCGTTACCGGAAGCGAAACCGCCTCCGATGACTACGGACATGTATGCAAGGGCGATTTGCCAGGAGTGCTTGTTCATGGTCTTTTCTCTCTTGTTGTTGTTTTCAGGCCAGATCTTGGTCGGAGAGGCCGGCAGTGCGCATTGACTGCGAGCCTCCCTGGCCTTTTATGCAGGATGGGTGTAGCGGGAGATATCCAGTCCCTTGGTGCTGATTTGTGGTTGTTTGCTGGCCAGCAGGTCAGCCAGCATGCGGCCTGAGCCACAGGCCATGGTCCAGCCAAGAGTGCCGTGGCCGGTATTCAGGAACAGGTTGCCGTAGCTGGTCGCTCCCACAATGGGGGTGCCGTCGGGCGTGGCCGGACGCAGGCCGGTCCAGAGGTCGATATTGGTGGTGTCGGCCGCTTCCGGAAACAGGTCCTGCACGATCATCTTCAGGGTGTCGCCCTTGCGCGGATCGATCTTCAGGTCATAGCCGCGAATCTCGGCCATGCCGCCGACGCGGATGCGCTCATCAAAACGGGTGATCGCCACCTTATAGGTTTCATCCAGCATGGTGGATACAGGTGCCATCTCCGGATTGGTGATGGGTACCGTGATCGAGTAACCCTTGAGCGGGTATATGGGGGCCTTGATGCCCAGCGGTTTCAGCAGTTGCGGACTGTAGCTGCCCAGGGCCAGCACGTAGTGATCAGCGGTTTCCCGCTTGCCGTTGATGATCACGCCACTGATGCGGTCACCTTCGTGCTCCAGACGCTCGATGGTCTGGCCAAAGCGGAACTCGACGCCAAGCTCGCGGGCCATGCGGGCGATTTCCCTGGTGAACATCAGGCAGTCGCCGGTCTGGTCGTTGGGCAGGCGCAGACCACCGGTCAGCTTGTGGGCCACCTTGGCCAGCGCCGGCTCGACTTCGCTCAGTGCGCTGCCTTCCAGCAGCTGATAGGGAACGCCCATCTCCTCGAGTACGGCAATGTCCTTGGCGGCATCTTCCAGCTGTGCCTGGGTGCGGAACAGCTGCATGGTGCCCTGCTGGCGACCTTCATACTGGATGCCGGTTTCGGCACGCAGCTCGTCCATGCAGTCGCGGCTGTACTCGGACAGGCGCACCATGCGCTCCTTGTTCACCCGGTAGCGGGCCGTGGTGCAGTTGCGCAGCATGCTGGCCATGAACAGGTACTGATTGATGTCGGCGGTAGGGCGGATGGCCAGCGGAGCATGTTTTTGCAGCATCCACTTGATGGCCTTGAAAGGTACCCCCGGGGCAGCCCAGGGGGATGCATAGCCGGGCGAAATCTGTCCGGCGTTGGCAAAGCTGGTCTCCTGGGCGACGTCGTCCTGTCGATCGACAACCGTCACTTCAAAACCCAGGCGGGCCAGATAATAGGCGCTGGTGGTACCAATCACGCCATTACCCAGAACCAGAACACGCATATTTTATCTCCTTGCCTTGTGGGCGATAGCTCTCAGACTGGATTATATGAAAGCCTTCGCAGTGAAACTCACTGAATGATCAGGGGCTTTTGGAGATAAATCCTGTTCAATTACGCTAAAGTCTAGTAAAAGTGCCTGTGTTTTCGTCTTTAAGCAGGAGGTGCCTGGCTTGATCAGAGGATCTTCTGGTTAGGAACAGGGATTTCCACTGTTTCTTTAACCTCTTCCATGACTATGTAGCTTTTCGACTCCCGCACATGGGGCAGGGTGAGCAGTATGTCACCCAGCAACTTGCGATAAGAGGCCATTTCATCAATGCGGGCCTTGATCAGATAGTCGAAATCGCCGGAAACCAGATGGCATTCGAGTATCTGTGGCTGCTGTAGTGCTGCCCGGCGAAACTCCTCGAATATGTCGGCTGACTTGTACGACAGGTTCAGTTCGACAAATACCAGCAGACCGGCTTCGATCCGCGCCGGATTGATCCGGGCGTGATAGCCCAGAATGGTGCCTTCCTCTTCCAGTCGGCGTACCCGTTCGGTGCAGGGGGTGGTTGAAAGACCAACCCGCTCGCCCAGTTCAGTAAAGGAGAGCCGACCGCGAGCCTGCAGTTCGCGCAAAATCTGACGATCGATACGATCTAGTTCGCGTCGAGGCTTATATTGTTGTTTCATAGTGATTTTACCCAGACTTAAGTTGAATTGAACCGAGAATACACCTGAAAACAGTGCTTCATTCGGTGAAAACAACTGAAACATGTTTTCTATAATCCAGCCGAGCATACAGCAAAGCACTGTCAGCCGGAGCGGACAGGCAGATTTTTGTTGCTTCAATCCGCTAGTGCAGGTCGCAGGCTGATATCAACAAAAAGCTGCCAGTACCAAACAGATACCCGCAAAAGGTATCGGGAAACGGACCAGACATTGCTTTCCGGGTCGGCGCCGGAACGGGCCGCTGCTCGTATCACCATGAAAGTCATACAAATCTAATAAAAAGGTAACAATTATGGATACGCTGGTTAATCTGTTGAATGCGATCAATGCCGTGGTCTGGGGTCCACCCATGCTGGTATTGATCCTGGGCGTGGGACTGTTTCTCTCCATAGGGCTGAAAATGATGCCCGTTCTGCGTATCGCCATGGGTTTCCGGCTGATGCTCAAGGGAACCAGGGCGCGCAAAGGAGAGGAGAGCGAAGGCGAGATTCCGCCGTTTCAGGCACTGATGACGGCGCTGTCGGCTACCGTTGGTACCGGCAACATTGCCGGAGTGGCCACGGCCATCTTCCTGGGCGGGCCGGGTGCGCTGTTCTGGATGTGGATGAGTGCACTGGTCGGTATGGGCACCAAATTTTCCGAGGCGGTGCTGGCAGTCAGGTTCCGCGAGGTGGATGAGAACGGTAACCATACCGGCGGTCCCATGTATTACATCAAGAACGGTCTGGGGCCCAGGTGGGCCTGGCTGGGTACCGCCTTTGCGCTGTTTGGCTGTGTTGCAGCCTTTGGTGCAGGCAATACTGTGCAGGCCAACTCGATTGCCGATGTGCTTCAGGCCGACTTCAGCATTCCTACCTGGCTGACCGGTATTGTCATCATGGTGCTGGTCGGGCTGGTATTGATTGGTGGTGTTCGACGCATTGGCCGGGTGGCTGCGGCTCTGGTGCCGGCAATGACCATTTTCTATCTGGTTGCCGGCCTGGCGGCCCTGCTGTTCAATGCGACAGCGGTACCAGGTGCAATAGTTACTGTAATTGAATCCGCTTTCACTCCTGTGGCGGCGCAGGGCGGCTTTGCCGGTGCGGCAGTCTGGGCAGCAATCCGTTTTGGTGTGGCGCGCGGCATTTTCTCCAACGAGGCCGGCCTGGGTACCGCGCCTATCGCCCATGCCTCGGCGCAGACCAAGGAGCCGGTGCGTCAGGGTCTGATTGCCATGTTGGGAACCTTTATTGATACCATCATCATCTGTTCCATCACCGGACTGACCATTGTCATCAGCGGTTTGTGGACCACTGGTGTTTCTGGTGCAGCCTTGACCAGCGCCGCCTTTACCCAGAGTGTTCCGGTGCTGGGCGAATATGTGGTGCCCGTTGCGCTGGCAATCTTCGCTTTCACCACCATTCTGGGCTGGTCGTATTATGGCGAGCGCTGTGCCGAGTTTTTGTTTGGTAACCGTGCAGTCAAGGCATATCGTGCGATCTGGGTGCTGGTGCTGCCTATCGGCGCTGTGGTCAGCCTGGATGTTGTCTGGCTGATGGCAGATGCGCTGAACGCCATGATGGCCATTCCCAACCTGATAGCCCTGGCGCTGCTCAGCCCGGTGGTATTCCGTCTGACCCGCGAATACTTTGCCAGACTGAAGGAAGAAGAGGAAAATGCCCCGGCCGAGCAAACCATGGTCTGATTGTTACCTGACAGGCTGTCTGCAGGCAGCCCTGTCAAAGCTCCGGTACGTGACAAAAGCAGTTTGTCCGTACCGGGTCCTCTTTGATTATCCATGCAAGAGCGTGAACATCGTCCGCTATGGGCGGTGACTTTTGTGGTTTAGATTTGGAGTCGTAAATGGCCCGTCCCCTGAGAGCAGAAATAAATCTGGCAGCCTTGCGTCACAACTATCAGCTGGCGCTGGGCAGCTCGCCGGATGGCACCGCGGTGGCAGTGGTCAAGGCCAATGCCTATGGTCATGGTGCGGTTGAAGTGGCCAGCGCGCTGGCCGACCTGGCACCGGCATTTGCCGTGGCCTGCATCGAGGAGGCCGACGAGCTGGTGGCGGCGGGTATCCGCCAGCCAATCCTGCTGCTGGAAGGTTTTTTTACCGCTGACGAACTGCCGCGCATAGTGCGCCATGGTTATGAAGCAGTGTTGCACGCGGCCTGGCAGCTGGAACAGCTGGAGGCCTTTCTGGCCGAAGGGCAGGTGGCAGCTGCCGCCCTGAATATCTGGCTCAAGGTGGATACCGGCATGCACCGTCTGGGTTTTTCACCGGAAGAAACTGCGGCGGTCTATCGCCGACTGCAGGCGTTGCCGGCTGTTGGCAAGATCACCCTGACTACTCACTTTGCCCGAGCCGATGAGTTGTCCAGTGATGCAACGACCATGCAGCTGCAGAAACTGCAGGCCCTGCAGCATGGGCTTGGTTGTGCGGTCAGCGTGGCCAACTCGCCGGCGATCCTGGGCTGGCCGCAAGCACAGCAGGGCTGGTTGCGTCCCGGCATCATGCTGTATGGCGCATCCCCGCTGGGGACGGAACATCTGCAGGGTGCACGGTTGCAGCCGGTGATGAGCCTGAAGTCGGCTCTGATCAGTGTGCGCGAACTGCCGGCTGGAGAGGCGGTGGGCTATGGTGCGCGTTTTGTCACGCAGCAGCCGACCCGTATCGGCGTGGTGGCTTGCGGCTATGGTGATGGCTATCCGCGCCATGCCCGTGAAGGTACGCCGGTATTGGTCAGTGGCGTACGCTGCCATCTGGCGGGCCGGGTGTCGATGGACATGCTGACCGTTGACCTGACGGCTTGTCCGGATGCGCAAGTTGGTGATGAGGTCGAGCTATGGGGTACGAGCCTTCCGGTCAATGAGGTGGCGGAACACTGTGACACCATCAGCTACACCCTGCTGACCTGTCTGCTGCCACGGGTGCCGCGCCGTTATCTGCCGGCAGGTGGCCAGGACGTAGTTACGACGGAGCTGTTGGAAGCTGTGGTCACCGGGTAACCGTTGACGGAAGAAAGCGGAACGGCCGGATGCTACCGGCCGTCAATGCAAAACGGGCGCCTGT
Source organism: uncultured Thiopseudomonas sp. (assembly GCA_964555485.1). GTDB lineage: Bacteria > Pseudomonadota > Gammaproteobacteria > Pseudomonadales > Pseudomonadaceae > Thiopseudomonas. The sequence continues at coordinate 7,694 of CAZKTB010000009.1, forward strand.
TGGCGCCCGTTCTGTTTATGCATCAAAGGTTAGACGTTGAAGCGGAAGTGCATGACATCGCCATCCTGGACGATGTACTCCTTGCCTTCCAGGCGCCACTTGCCGGCTTCCTTGGCACCAGCTTCGCCGCTGTACTGAATGAAGTCGTCATAGGCGACCACTTCGGCGCGAATGAAGCCCTTTTCGAAGTCGGTATGGATCACGGCCGCGGCCTGGGGCGCGGTGGCACCAATGCGTACGGTCCAGGCGCGTACTTCCTTGACGCCGGCGGTGAAGTAGGTCTGCAGGTTGAGCAGCTCGTAACCGGCACGGATTACACGGTTCAGACCGGGCTCTTCCAGGCCCAGTTCTTCCAGGAACATGTCCTTTTCCTCGCCGTCCTCAAGCTCCGATAGCTCGGCCTCGATCTTGTTGCACACGGGTACCACCACAGCATCTTCGGCGGCGGCAATCTCGCGTACCACGTCCAGGTAGGGGTTGTTCTCGAAACCGTCCTCGGCCACGTTGGCGATGTACATCACCGGCTTGGTGGTGAGGAAGTGGAAGCCCTTGACGATATTCAGCTCGTCGGCACTCCAGTCCTTGATCAGGGAGCGGGCCGGCTTGGCCGCTTCAAAGTGGGCCAGCAGCTTTTCCAGGATTTCCTTCTGGCGAATGGCATCCTTGTCGCCGCCTTTTGCGGTACGGGCAATACGCTGCAGTTGGCGCTCACCACTTTCCAGGTCGGCAAAGATCAGTTCCAGATCGATGATCTCGATATCGCGCTTGGGGTCGACACTGTTGGCCACGTGGATGATGTTCTCGTCATCGAAGCAGCGTACGACGTGGGCAATGGCATCGGTTTCGCGGATGTTGGCCAGGAACTGGTTGCCCAGACCTTCGCCCTTGGAGGCACCTTCCACCAGGCCGGCAATGTCGACGAACTCCATGGTGGTCGGCAATACCCGCTCGGGCTTGACGATCACGGCCAGCGCATCAAGGCGCGGGTCGGGCATGGGCACTACGCCACTGTTGGGCTCGATGGTGCAGAAGGGGAAGTTTTCGGCAGCAATGCCGGATTTGGTCAGGGCGTTGAAAAGGGTGGATTTGCCCACGTTGGGCAGGCCCACGATACCGCAGTTGAAACCCATGGTTGGTACCTTGCAGGTTAGGCCTTGAAGCTGTGTAGCTGCTGCATTGCGCGGGAGAATTGACCCTCCAGGATGTCAGGCAACACGCCAAGGGAAAAATCTATGGTGGAATCTATAAGTTCTTGCTCGCTGCGCGGGGCGCGTCCCAGTACATAGCCGGTAACCTGGCTGCTGTGACCCGGGTGGCCGATGCCGATGCGCAAGCGATGGAAATTGTTCTGGTTGCCCAGGCTGGAGATGATGTCGCGCAGGCCGTTGTGGCCGCCGTGACCGCCGCCCTGCTTGAGTTTGCAGGTGCCGGGAGGGATGTCCAGCTCGTCATGGGCGACGAGTATTTCAGCAGGCTGGATACGAAAGAAATTTGCCAGTGCGCTGACTGCCTGGCCGCTACGATTCATGAATGTAGTGGGGATCAGCAGGCGGATGTCCTGACCCTGATGGCTGAACTTGCCGGTCAGGCCGAAATACTTTTTTTCCATGTTGAGCGGGCAGCGCATGTGCTCTGCCAGACGCTCGACAAAAAGAGCCCCTGCGTTATGGCGGGTGTTGGCATATTCCTGGCCGGGGTTACCCAGCCCGACAACGAGTTTGACCGCACTCACGACAGGGGCTCCTTGTAGCTGAGGATTACTCTTCGGCAGGTGCGTCGGCTTCGCCTTCGCTCTCGGCTGCTTCAGGTGCGTCTACAGCTTCGTCCTCTTCTTCCTGGACGCGGGCGGCGTTCACGCTGACCACAGGCTGGTCGTTTTCAGCCAGCAGAGCGGTGAACTCGACACCGGCAGGAGCCTGGACTTCGGACAGGTGAATGGTCTGACCCACTTCCAGGTTGGCGATATCGATTTCGATGGACTCTGGCAGGTCTTTTGGCAGACAGGTGATTTCCAGCTCTGGTGCAGGACGGAAGATCTCGCCGCCGTCGCGCTTGACGCCGACACAGTCTTCTTCGTTCAGCAGAACCACTGGAACCAGTGCAGTCAGCTTCTGGCCGGCAACGATGCGGATGAAGTCGGCGTGCAGTACGAAGCCCTTGGCCGGATGGCGCTGCAGGTCCTTCATCATCACGTCTTCTTTCTTGCCATCCAGGTTGATGGTCAGGATGCTGCTGTAGCAGGCATCGTTGAGCAGCAGTTTGGCAACTTCGCGATCTTCGATAGAGATCGAAGTGGCTTCCTTGTCGGCACCGTAGATGACGGCAGGAACCAGGTTGGCGTTACGACGCAGGCGGCGGCTCGCACCTTTCCCCAGGTCGGTACGCAGTTGGGCGTTGAGGGTAAATTCGCTCATGGGTATCTCCAGTAAAAAAACACAGCCCGGAACTTGCGACCAGCTCCGGGCATGTGGTTGTGGCCTTGCGGCCGTTGGTATCAGTACCGGTTAACGGAACATGGCACTGATGGATTCTTCATTGCTGATGCGGCGTACCGCTTCGGCAACCAGCGGACCTATGTCCAGCTGGCGGATCTTATCACAGGCCTGGGCTGCTGCGGACAGCGGAATGGTATTAGTGATGACCATTTCGTCCAGCACGGAGTTTTCCAGGTTCTCGATGGCACGCCCGGAAAAGATCGGGTGGGTGCAGTAGGCCATGACCCGTAGCGCGCCACGGTCTTTCAGGGCCTTGGCGGCGTTGCACAGGGTGCCTGCGGTGTCGACCATGTCGTCAACCAGAACACAGGTGCGACCTTCAACGTCACCGATGATGTGCATCACTTCGGACTCGTTGGCTTTCGGCCGGCGCTTGTCGATGATCGCCAGGTCGACGCCAAGGTTTTTCGCCACGGCACGGGCGCGGACCACGCCACCGATATCGGGGGAGACCACCAGCAGGTTGTCCAGACGCTGGGCCTGGATGTCATCCACCAGCAGCGGCGAACCGTAGATGTTGTCTACCGGAATGCCGAAGAAGCCCTGGATCTGGTCTGCGTGCAGGTCAACGGTGAGTACCCGGTTGACGCCGACGGCAGACAGCATGTCGGCTACCACCTTGGCGCTGATGGCAACCCGGGCGGAGCGCGGACGGCGGTCCTGGCGGGCATAGCCAAAATAGGGGATCACCGCGGTGATGCGCGACGCCGAGGAGCGGCGGAAGGCATCGACCATCAGCACCAGTTCCATCAGGTTGTCATTGGTTGGTGCGCAGGTCGGCTGAACCAGGAAGACATCCTTGCCGCGGACGTTTTCATTGATTTCGACACTGACTTCACCGTCGGAAAACTTGCCGACAGAGAGATCACCAAGGGGAATGTGTAGCTGACGGGCTACACGGCGGGCGAGGTCGGGGTTTGCGTTCCCCGTAAAGATCATCATCTTGGACACGCGCAGTACCTGTTGCTGACTGAGGGTGGGCCTGACGAAAAAAACCCTTGTGGTCATGCGCTTGCTTTCCACAAGGGTTTTCGAATATGGCAGGGGCGGCTGGATTCGAACCAACGCATGGCAGGATCAAAACCTGCTGCCTTACCGCTTGGCGACGCCCCTATAAAGTAACTCATCGTTCTCTACTTCAGTTTTGCCAGTTCGAGATGCAATGCTGAGTGATTGCGTCCCTGGCTGACAAAGCATTCCAGTGTGTCTGAAAGCTGGGCCGCAACTTTATCAGCTTCGGACCGGTTTGGGAAGACCCCAAATATGCAACTTCCAGTTCCTGTCAGTTTTGCCTTGCCAAACTTCCCGAGTAATTCAATAGCTTGTCTTACTTGCGGGTAATGCTGCTCAACTGTCGGCTGGCAGTCATTGTGACCGTCCTGCCTGAGAACGGAGCGCACTTTACAGGCTGGGGTGTCGCGTGTCAAGCCCGGGTCGGAAAATATTTTGCCGGTACTGATTTCCACATCGGGTTTGGCGACCAGAAACCAGGGTTCTTCCAGCTCGACAAAGGTCAGTTTTTCGCCGACGCCCTCGGCAAAGGCGGCACGGCCATGCACGAACACCGGCACATCGGCACCCAGTTGCAGACCCAGCGTGGCCAGCTGTTCCAGCGACAGGCCGCATTGCCAGAGATGGTTGAGGCCAAGCAGTGTGGTGGCGGCGTTTGAGCTGCCGCCACCAAGACCGCCACCCATGGGCAGGCGTTTGTCGATACGAATGTCAGCGCCGCGGGGGCTGGCACAGTGCTGTTGCAGCAGGCGGGCGGCACGCACGATCAGGTTGCTGTCATGGTCGACACCGGGCATGGCATCCAGCAGGCGGATTTCGCTGTCATCGCGCATACGGAAGTGCAGTCTGTCGTGGCGCTCGAGAAACTGGAACAGGGTCTGCAGCTCGTGATAGCCATCCGGGCGCCGCCCCAGGATATGCAGCATCAGGTTCAGCTTGGCCGGTGCCGGCAGGCTCAGCCAGTTGTCGGTCGCACTCATTTCAGAGCACCTTCAGCTGTACGCGGCTGCCATTGCTTGACCAGCAGGGTCAGTTGCAGTTGCGGGCCCTGTAGCTGGATGCGTTCTGGCAGCTGTGTGCCGTCGGCCAGTTGCTGGTAGCGGACAAACTCCAGCTGCCAGCCGTCCTGTTCCAGTTGCCCGACCAGACTGTTTTCGTTCAGCTGCAGCTGATACTTGCTGTCTGGCGCCGGCAGGCCGCGCACCCACCACAACAGGTTGTTGACCGGCAGGCTCCAGCCCAGCTGCTCCTGCATCAGTTGCTCACCGCTGGCGGCCTGCAGGTCGAGCTGGGGCGTGGTCAGGCGCACTTCGCCGTCGCGCCCGGTCAGGCGGGTCGAACCCTGGCCCAGCGGACCGCTGACGCGGATGTCGAAGTAATCCTGGCGCTGCAGCCAGAACAGCACGCCGCTACCGGATTGTGCCTCGCTGCGCATGGCCAGCTTGCCGCTGATCTCCCAGGCATCCAGCTGGCTGGTTTGCTGATAATGACGCTGCCAGAGGGCGGGCGAGCCTTCGCCGCCGATCTGGTCACGGGCACTGAATGACTGACAGGCGCCCAGCAACAGAATGCCGGCCAGCAGTAAAATGCGTTGCATCATGGCTTTGGCCACTCCTTGCGCGGATCGAGGCGGTGGACGGTTTCCAGCAGAATGTCATGGCCGGGGTTTTCCCCCAGCGCCTGGCGCCAGATCTTGCGGGCCTGGCGCTTGTTGCCCAGTGCCCAGTGGACTTCGCCCAGATGGGCAGCGACTTCAGGATCCGGATAGGCATCGAAAGCCTGCTCAAGCCAGCCAAGAGCCTCTTCCGGCTGGCCGAGGCGGTAATACACCCAGCCCAGGCTGTCCAGGGTGGCGGCATCGTCGGGTTGCAGTTCATGGGCGGCGCGAATCAGCTCCAGTGCTTCGGCGAGGCGGTCGGTACGATCGGCCAGCGTATAGCCCAGCGCATTCATCGCTATTGCATGTTCCGGATCGTTTGCCATGATCCGGCGCAGGTCGGTTTCCAGTTGCTGCAGGTCGTCCCGTCTTTCCGCCAGCATGGCGCGGCTGTAGAGCAGGTTGGGATTGTCCGGAAACTGCTGCAGGGCCTGTCCGGCCAGTTGCCAGGCGGCATCTGCCTGCTGGTTGCGGCTCAGCAGTTCGATTTCGATCTGCAACAGGGAAGGCTGTTCGTCTGGCTGGCTGTCACGGGCACGAATGAAGGTTTGCCTGAACTGCTCGGGGCGCCCCAGTTGCAGCCAGAGGTTGCCTTCTTGCTGACGGGCGGCCAGGAAATACTCGCCCGGGCCTATGGCCTGATAAGCCAGGATGGCCTGTTGTGGCTGTTCCAGCGCTTCCAGGCAGCGACCGGAGTTGTACAGGGCGGTACCTGTGTAGCTGTCACGCTCCTGCAGCTCCTGCAGGTAGACCAGTGCTTCCTGCCAGGCTTCCAGATCCATATAGAGGTAGGCCAGTCCGAGCCGGAAATCGTCATTGTCGGGTTCAGTCTGCAGCAGTTGCAGAAACTGGTCGCGAGCCTCTTCAAGGCGGTTCAGGCCGATCAGCTGGCGGGCATAGTTGAGCCGGATGGCGCTGTTGTCCGGCTGCTCGTCGATCAGCTGGCGCTGAATCTGCAGGCTTTGCTCCGGCTGCTCCAGTTGCTGGTACAGGCGGGCCTGCAAGGCCAGAACGGTGGCGCTGTTGCCGTTGACGGGCATCTGCTGCAGCAGTTTCAGGGCCTGTGCAGGATCGTCTTCCTGCAGCAGTATCGCCTGGCCAAGCCGCAGCTCGTGGCGTTGTGGGTGCTCCTGCAGCAGCTGGGCGAACTGCTGCTGCAGGGCGACACGCATGTCCGGTCTGGTGTGGACCGCGGTGAAGGCGATGAAGTCGAAGTGGCTTTCGCTCTCGGGGTCCAGCTCGATGGCGCGGCTGGTGTATTCCATGGCCTTGTCGTACTGGCCGTTCTTGGCCAGCTCGATGGCGGCGGCTCGATAGGCATCGGCGCTGTCTGGAGCCAGTTCGACCCAGGTTTGCGCGCTTTGCATGGCCAGCTGGCGTTCGTCCATATATTCGGCAATACGGAATGCGCGCTCGGCCACCAGCGGGCTACGCGCACGCAGCAGCTGGCGCTGGTAGCGTTGCAGTGCCAGTGCCGGCTGCTGACGCTGGCCGGCCAGTTCGGCCACCAGCAGGTCATACAGGGTTTCGCTGTCAAAGTTGCGCGTTACTGGTGGCGGACTGCTTTCTGCCGGCAGGTCAGGACTGGCGGAGCTTTCCGGACCGGGCAGTGCCTGACAGCCGGCCAGTAACAGTGCGCCAAGAGAAAGGGACAGGGCTTTATTCATTTGATGCTGGAATCGTACACTTATGGATGCAGGCATGATGACACAGCCGGCCAAGGAATAACCACTCTGTGAACCGCAGCAAAGGCTTTTGTTTCATCGCGAAAAGAAATTTCTGCCTGGCCGGAGTTGGTCTTGTCATATGCCGCAGCCTGTTGCCCGCAGTCACGGGGTGAGTGGCAAAAGCTGGTCTGATCTGCAATGCCGGGGCTGCAGAAAAGCGGCTTTCAGGCTAGACTTGGCGGCGGCGGTGCGGACAGATGTCGCACGTACCGGCATCCATAAACATATGCAAATCAGAATTTTTCGCTTTTTCCGGGCGGGCAGTTGTCCTATGGGTTATGAAATAGGACAATTACCCGCTTTTAAGGGTTTCAGGTTGTAACGACTGGCATGGCTTTTATTGCTCTGGGAATCAATCACAAGACGGCTACCGTGGACGTGCGCGAGCGCGTGGCGTTCAGCCCGGACCAGCTGGCGGAAGCCTTGCGGGAGCTGTGCCGTGACGGCGGAGCCCGTGAAGCGGCCATCCTGTCGACCTGTAACCGCAGCGAGCTCTATCTCGAGATGGAAGACGCAGGTCACAGCAGGGTGCTGGACTGGCTGGCCGGTTATCACGGCCTGCCGGCAGAAGACCTGCACAGCTGTGCCTATGTGCACGAGGATAGCGAAGCGGTACGCCACATGATGCGAGTGGCCTGCGGTCTGGACTCTTTAGTGCTCGGCGAGCCGCAGATTCTTGGTCAGATCAAGGATTCCTACGATGTGGCGCGCGAGGCCGGTACTATCGGCCCGCTGCTGGGAAGGCTGTTCCAGGCCACTTTCAGCACCGCCAAGACCGTACGTACCGATACCGCCATTGGCGAAAACCCGGTATCCGTGGCCTTTGCCGCGGTCAGTCTGGCCAAGCAGATCTTTGCCGACCTTGGCGAGAGCCAGGCGCTGCTGATCGGTGCCGGTGAAACCATCACCCTGGTGGCGCGCCATCTGTATGAACAAGGCGTGCGCCGCATTGTGGTGGCCAACCGTACCTTGGAACGCGCCCGTCTACTGTCGGAAGAGTTTGGTGCCGAAGCCGTAGTGCTGTCGGATATCCCCGATGCGCTGGTGAACAGTGATATCGTCATCAGTTCTACAGCCAGCCAGCTGCCGGTGCTGGGCAAGGGTGCAGTGGAACGAGCGCTGAAACTGCGCAAGCACAAGCCGATTTTCATGGTGGACATTGCCGTGCCGCGGGATATCGAACCGCAAGTGGGCGAACTGGATGATGTCTATCTGTATACCGTCGACGACCTGCACGAAGTGGTCGCCGAGAACCTGAAAAGTCGACAGGGCGCGGCAGAGGCCGCCGAAGAGCTGGTGGTACGTGGTGCCACCGATTTCATGGCGCGCATGCGTGAGCTGGCGGCGGTGGATGTGCTGCGGGCCTATCGCCAGCAAGGCGAGGCCTGCCGCGACGAAGAATTGCAAAAAGCGCTGCGTGCGCTGGCCAATGGCACAGCCGCCGAAGATGTGCTGAGTCAGCTGGCACGCGGTCTGACCAATAAACTGCTGCATACGCCCAGCGTGCAGCTCAAACGCCTGTCTGCCGATGGCCGCCACGAAGCGCTGGCCGTGGCCCGGGAACTGTTCGGCTTGAATCCAGGTAAAACGAATACATGAAGGCTTCCCTAGTTACCCGCCTTGATACGCTGCAAGACCGCTTTGAAGAGCTGACCGCTTTGCTGGGTGACGCCCAGGTCATCAGCGACCAGAACCAGTTTCGTGACTATTCCAAGGAGTATGCCGAGGTCGAGCCCGTGGTGCAGGCCTATCAGCGCTGGTGCACGTTGCAGGAAGACATGGCCGGGGCACAGTCGCTGCTCAAGGACAGTGATCCTGATGTGCGCGAGATGGCCGAAGAGGAAATCGCCGAATGCCGCGTGGCCATTGACGAGCTGGAAGATCAGTTGCAAATCCTGCTGCTGCCAAGGGACCCGAATGACGGCCGTAACGTGTTTCTGGAAATCCGTGCCGGTACCGGTGGTGACGAGGCGGCGATCTTCTCCGGCGACTTGTTCCGCATGTACTCACGCTATGCCGAGCGGCTGGGCTGGCGGGTAGAGATCCTTTCCGAGAACGAGGGTGAGCACGGCGGCTTCAAGGAAGTGATTGCCCGTGTCGAGGGTGACAACGTCTATGGCCGGCTCAAGTTCGAGTCGGGTGCCCACCGCGTACAGCGTGTACCGGAAACCGAATCCCAGGGCCGGGTGCATACCTCGGCCTGTACCGTGGCGGTACTGCCAGAGCCGGATGAGCAGGCAGCCATCGACATCAACCCGGCTGATCTGCGCGTTGATACCTACCGCGCATCCGGCGCCGGTGGCCAGCACGTCAACAAGACCGACTCGGCGGTGCGCATCACTCACCTGCCTACCGGTATCGTGGTCGAGTGTCAGGAAGAACGTTCGCAACACAAGAACCGTGCCCGTGCCATGGGCTGGCTGGCGGCGCGCCTCGAAGATCAACAAACTGCTGCAGCACAAAAGGAAATGACCGATGCCCGCCGCTCTCTGGTTGGCAGCGGTGACCGCTCCGAGCGCATCCGCACCTACAACTATCCGCAGGGCCGGGTCACTGATCATCGCATCAACCTGACGCTCTATTCACTGGACGACATCCTCCAGGGCACGCTGGAGCAGGTGATCGACCCGCTGTTGATGGAATACCAGGCCGACCAGCTGGCCGCACTGGATGACTGATTCCATGGTTAGTATTGCCTGCCTGCTGCAGCGAGCTGTCGAGCTGGACTCGGCCAGTGCCAAGCTGGATACCGAATTGTTGCTGGCGCATGTGCTGCAAAAATCCCGCAGCTACCTCTACACCTGGCCAGGCAAGGAATTGACGTCTGCCCAGCAAGAGCAGTTCAACCAGTTGTTTGAGCGCCGCAAGCAGGGCGAGCCGGTGGCGTATCTGCTGGGCCGGCAGGGCTTCTGGAATCTGGACCTGAGCGTCAGCAGCGATACATTGATTCCCCGTCCGGAAACCGAATTGTTGGTGGAAACCGCATTGGAGCTGGGCACGCCCGGCAACGACTGGAAGGTGCTCGATCTGGGTACCGGTAGCGGTGCCATTGCACTGGCACTGGCCAGCGAGCGTCCCTGCTGGCAGCTGACCGGCGTGGATCGTGTTGCCGGCGCTGTGCAGCTGGCACAGCACAATGCACTGGCCTGTGGTCTGGGTGGAGTGCGCTTTTTGCAAAGCGACTGGTTTACCGGACTGACCGGCGAAAAGTTTCATCTAATTGTCAGTAATCCTCCCTATATCGCCCTGCAGGACCCGCATCTGGAGCAGGGTGATGTTCGCTTCGAACCAGCCAGTGCGCTGGTTTCCGGCGCTGACGGGCTGGACGATATCCGCCGTATTCTAGTCGACTCAGGCGCCCATTTACACGAAAACGGCTGGTTGCTGCTGGAGCATGGCTGGCAGCAGGCCGCCAGCGTGCGCGAGCTGATGCAGCATGCCGGTTTCAGCCAGGTGCGCAGCGTGCGTGACCTTGGTGGTCATGAGCGCATTACACTGGGCCAGTGGCAACACCGGCAGCAGGCAATGGCATGTTGAGTGACGAAGAACTGCTGCGCTACAGCAGGCACATCCTGCTGGCCGGTATTGATATTGAAGGCCAGCTGCGTCTCAAGAACAGCAGGGTACTGATTGTCGGGCTGGGCGGACTGGGTTCTCCGGTCGCCCTCTATCTGGCTGCGGCCGGCGTTGGCGAACTGCATCTGGCCGACTTTGATTTGGTCGACAGCAGCAACCTGCAGCGCCAGATCCTGCATGACACCACCAGCGAGGGCCGGCCCAAGACCGAGTCGGCCCGTGAACGGCTGCGTCAGCTCAACCCGCTGATCAGTCTGCATGTGCATGAGGGCAAGCTGGATGCCGAATCCCTGCTGGAGCTGGTGCCAAAGGTTGACCTGGTGCTGGACTGTACCGACAACTTCCGTATCCGTGACGAGCTGAATCGCGCCTGTGTAGCGCAGGGCACGCCCTGGGTCAGTGGCGCGGCCATTCGCCTTGGGGGACAGGTCACGCTGTTCAATCCCAAGGATTCTGGTAGCCCCTGTTACCGTTGCCTGTTTCCGGAAGTGGAAGAAAGTGCTGCCGGCTGTAACGAGGCTGGCGTATTGGGGCCGCTAGTGGGGGTGATCGGCAGCATCCAGGCCGCCGAGGCAATCAAGTTCTTGACCGGCTTTGGCCGCAGCCTGCAGGGCCGTCTGCTGTTGGCCGATCTTGGCAACAGCCAGTTTCGCGAGCTGCGCGTCAGCCGTGATCCGGCTTGCCCGGTCTGTGGTGGCTAACCATGCACGGGCAGATGCCGGTGGGAGTCTTTGATTCGGGCCTGGGCGGGCTATCGGTGCTGAGCGAAATACAGCAGCTGTTGCCAAACGAGTCCCTGATTTATGTGGCCGACAGTGCCTATGTACCCTATGGCGAAAAAACCGCTGAGCAGATTGTCGAGCGCAGCATCCGCATCAGCGAGTTTCTGCTTGATAGTGGCGTCAAGGCGCTGGTAGTCGCTTGCAATACGGCAACGGCAGCGGCGATCCAGCCACTGCGTGAGCGCTGGCCCGGCTTGATAATTGTCGGCATGGAGCCCGCTGTGAAACCTGCGGCAGAGCAGTCGCAACACGGCAAGATCGGCGTGCTGGCAACCACTGGCACCTTGCGCAGCGCCAAGTTCGCCGCGCTGCTGGAGCGCTATACGTCACGGGTGCAGGTACTGACCCAGCCCTGTCCAGGGCTGGTCGAGCGTATCGAAGCCGGCGAACTGAGCAGTCCGGCGACCCGCGAACTGCTTGAGGGCTATGTGCGGCCGCTGCTGGCAGCCGGCTGCGACAGCCTGATCCTGGGTTGCACGCACTATCCGTTCATCAAGCCATTGCTGCGCGAAATGGTGGGTGACGAGATTGCGATCATTGATACCGGGGCGGCAGTGGCGCGGCGGCTGCATTGTTTGCTGGATGAAGCCGGCTTGCTGGCGAGTGGCCCGGCTGCCACGCCCGCACTGCATAGCACAGGTGATATCAGGGCATTGCAGCAGGCATTGCCGGCGCTGTGGCCTGGCGCTGCCGATGTGCAAGAGCTTCATTTGTAAGCATTTCATCAGGAGCCAACATGAGTCTTATCACTGACTTGTCCGCACAGCTGGGCCTGGCGCTGCAAGCCTGTGGCGCACAGGTGACCACGGCAGAGTCCTGTACCGGCGGCGGCATTGCCGAGGCGATTACCCGCATTGCCGGCAGCTCGGCCTGGTTCGAGGCCGGCTACGTGACCTATTCCAATACCCAGAAAACTGCCATGTTGCAGGTGCCGTCAGAGCTTTTCGTCACTGACGGCGCAGTCAGCCGGCCGGTGGTTGAGGCCATGGCCAGAGGGGCTGTAAAGCATAGTGGCGCACGCTTTGGCGTGGCAGTTAGCGGCATAGCCGGACCGGCTGGCGGCAGCGCCGAAAAGCCGGTGGGAACAGTATGCTTTGCCTGGGCCGATGGTGACGTCGTTACCAGCGAGCAGCAGCTGTTCAGCGGTGATCGTGCAGCCGTTCGTCGGAAAACGGTGGAGCATGCCCTGCGCGGACTACTCTTGTTGCTGCCTGACAACGCAGACAGCAACTGAGCCTGTGCTCCGGTCGCTGGCAAACTTTCAGACAGGGTAAAAATTTGCTGTTGTCATTTACAGAAATATAGGCATAATACTGGTTAATTATACAGTGGTTTGCACAGCAAGCCTGGCATGAGTTTTTAACGAGGTGGAATATATGGACGAGAACAAGAAGAAGGCACTGGCGGCAGCCCTTGGGCAGATCGAGCGTCAGTTCGGCAAGGGTGCGGTCATGCGCATGGGCGATCATGAGCGTCAGTCAATTCCGGCCATTTCCACCGGCTCGCTGGGGCTGGACATCGCCCTCGGCATAGGCGGATTGCCTAAGGGCCGTATCGTTGAAATCTACGGCCCGGAATCTTCCGGTAAAACCACCTTGACCCTGTCGGTCATTGCCGAAGCGCAAAAGCAGGGCGCCACCTGTGCCTTTGTTGACGCCGAGCATGCGCTGGATCCCGAGTACGCGGGCAAGCTGGGTGTCAATGTTGACGACCTGTACGTTTCCCAGCCGGATACCGGTGAGCAGGCGCTGGAAATCACCGACATGCTGGTGCGCTCCAATGCGGTTGATGTCATTGTTGTCGACTCCGTAGCCGCGCTGGTACCCAAGGCCGAGATCGAGGGCGAGATGGGTGATACCCACGTCGGCCTGCAGGCGCGCCTGATGAGCCAGGCGCTGCGCAAGATCACCGGCAACATCAAGAATGCCAACTGTCTGGTCATCTTCATCAACCAGATCCGCATGAAGATCGGTGTCATGTTCGGCAGCCCAGAAACCACCACAGGTGGTAATGCCCTCAAGTTCTACTCCTCCGTACGTCTGGATATCCGCCGTATCGGTGCAGTGAAGGAAGGTGACGAAATCATCGGTAGTGAAACCCGCGTCAAGGTAGTCAAGAACAAGGTGGCGCCACCGTTCCGTCAGGCTGAATTCCAGATCCTTTACGGCCGCGGCATCTACCGTACCGGCGAAATCATCGACCTGGGTGTACAGCTCGGCTTGCTGGAAAAGGCCGGAGCTTGGTACAGCCACCAGGGCACCAAGATCGGCCAGGGCAAGGCCAACTCCGCTCGCTATCTGGAAGAAAACCCAGAGTTGCTGGACAGCCTGCACCAGCAGATCCGTGCCCAGCTACTGACCAACACTCCGGCCCCGGTCGAGGAAGCTGTTGTCAGCGAAGAAGAGTAAGATCATTCGGGCCGTGACTGTTAGGAGCGGCCCGGATTGACCAACTTCTTGCAAGCCCGGCAGCACGCCGGGCTTTTTCATTGATTCAAGTTGAAAGAAATCCATAGATGAGAAAGAGGAC
>CAZKTB010000010.1:0-3795 GCA_964555485.1 uncultured Thiopseudomonas sp.
GCAGCAGGGTGGCCAGGTAGTTGCCGATGGTCAGAGTGGCGCCGACATTCAGCGAGCCGAAGCCCTGTTGCCCGCGTAGCAGGGCATCGACCGCCTGGGCCTGCTCGAGCAGGGCGCGAGCCTGTGGCAGCAGCTCCAGCCCCAGCGCGTTGATCAGCAGGCGCTTGCCGGCACGGTCGAACAGCTGGCAGTTGTAGTTGCGTTCCAGCTCGTTTAGCGCGGCGCTGGCTGCTGGCTGCGACATGGACAGACGCTCGGCGGCACGGGAGACATTTTCCTGCCGGGCGATTTCGGTAAATACCTGAAGTTGGCGCAGTGTCAGTCGCATATGCAAAATTCTGATAAGATCTATATCTTTAATTCATTTATCAAATACAGAGCTTAAGCCTATACTGCAAAAGCGTGCAACCCACCCTTAACACAAGGAAACCGACCATGAGCAATCTCAATACCGAACGCGTTCTCAGCGTTCACCACTGGAATGACAGCCTATTCAGTTTCAAGACCACCCGTGATCCGGGCCTGCGTTTTGAGAATGGCCAGTTTGTCATGATTGGTCTTGAAGTTGAGGGTCGGCCTTTGATGCGTGCCTATTCCATTGCCAGCCCCAACTATGAGGACCACCTGGAATTCTATTCGATCAAGGTGCCCAACGGGCCGCTGACTTCGCGTTTGCAGCATCTGCAGGTGGGCGACAACATCCGTGTCAGCAAGAAGCCTACCGGCACGCTGCTGCTGGACGATCTGCGCCCCGGCAAGAATCTCTACCTGCTGGCCACCGGCACCGGTCTGGCACCGTTTTTGAGCCTGATCCAGGAGCCGGAAGCCTACGAGCGCTATGAAAAGGTGATTCTGGTGCACGGTGTGCGTTTTGTCAGCGAGCTGGCCTATGCCGAGTTCATTACCCAACAGCTGCCGGAGAACGAGTTCTTTGGCGAGATGGTGCGTGAGAAACTGATCTACTACCCGACAGTAACCCGCGAACCATTCCGCAATCAGGGCCGCATTACCCACCTGATGCGCAGCGGCAAGCTGTTTGAAGATATCGGCCTGCCGCCGATCAATCCGGAAGACGACCGCGCCATGCTCTGTGGCAGCCCGGCGATGCTGGATGATCTGGAGCAGATGCTGAGTAACGAATTCAACCTGAAGATTTCACCACGACTGGGCGACCAGGGTGACTTTGTCATCGAGCGGGCATTTGTCGAGAAATAATCGGCCAATCGGCTTTTGTGCCGTTCTGTACGAAGCGTGCGTACCAACCAGCTTGTCATCCTGCACGCAGCGGAGCGGAGTTGCAGGATCCAGGCATGGATTCTGCGACTTCACTGCGTTCCGCGCAGAATGACAGTCAGCTGTGTGCCCCGGGACGGGTGCGTGGCAGGTCCGGTTTCCATGGTTTCCGAGCCTGAATACAAAAACGCCGTGCAGTTTTAATTGCACGGCGTTTTTGTTTGTGTGGCAGTTATTTTCTGAAGGCTTCCAGTACGCCCTTGAGCATGCTGCCGGCGGCCTTGGTCGGGTTGGCGCGCAAGTTGGCTTCCTGCTCGCCGATCACGCCAAACAATGCATCCAGTGCCTTGTCGGTGACGTAATCCTCGGCTGACAGGCTTTGCTTCTTGCCCAGCCCGAAGCCGCTGGCCTGGCCGGCCAGCTGGTTGTACTGGCTAATCAGCGGTGAGCCGGCGGTAGTTTCCTTCACGATGGGCAAGAAACGCTCGCGCAGCTGGTCACGGCTGGTACGGCTCAGATACTCGGTGGCTGCAGTCGGGTGGCTGGACAGGATCTGCCTGGCGTCCTGCAGGGACATCTGGCGGATGCTGCTGACCAGCAGATCGCGGGCATGGGGGATGGCCTGTTCAGCGGCGCTGTTCAGGTTGTTTTCCAGCTCGTCGACCATGGCGCCCTGACCCAGTTTGCGCATCAGTTTGGCCGGCTTTTGCAGGGTTTTTGGCAGCGGAATGCGCCATTTGGGGTTTTGGTTGAAGCCGCCATTCTGGCCCAGCTGCTTGATGGCCAGCTCGCTGCCCTGTTCCAGCAGTGCTTTCAGACCATCGACACTCTGGCTGCCACTGAGGGCAGGGGCGGCGACAGCCTGACCGCAGAACAGCGTCAGCAGCAGGAAAAATGACGGCAAGCGCAGTTTACTCAACACGATAGAGGGCCTCCTCGGGAATTCCGGATGCTGCTGCCTGGTCAATGTAGATGCGGGCGTTAGGGTGCAGCTTGAGGGCTGAGGCCGGCATTTTCGGGTCTGCCGGCGAGCGGTACAGGTTGCTCATGACCTCGGCCTTGTGTTCGCCGGTGGCGACCAGCACCACTTCCTTGGCGTCAAGAATATCCTTGATGCCCATGGTGATGGCGTGGGTGGGCATTTCTGCAGGGTCATCAAAAAAGCGGCTGTTGTCCAGACGGGTGTTTTCTGACAGCTCGATGACATGGGTCAGGCTGTCGAAGGGGGTTTCCGGCTCGTTGAAGCCGATATGGCCGTTGGTGCCGACGCCCAGCAGCTGGAAGTCCAGTCCGCCGGCGGCTGCGATGGCAGCTGAGTAGCCCTGGCATTCCTGATCCAGGTTGCTGCACATGCCGTCGGGCAGGTTGACCTGGCTGTCGTCCAGTCCAAGCTGGTCGAACAGGTGCTGGTGCATGTAGTAGTTGTAGCTTTGCGGGTGGTTGGCAGGCAGGCCGATGTATTCGTCCAGGTTGAAGGTGGTCAGTCGGGACAGGTCGGGACGGTTGTTCGCCAGGTGTTGCAGCAGACGTGCGTATACCGGCTCCATGGTGCTGCCAGTGGCGAGCCCCAGTTTGCAGTCGGGATTGTTGCGGATCAGTTCGGTCAGATGCTGGCTGAGGTGTTCTGCAATGGCTGCTGGTGAGGAAAAGACAAAGAACATGATGTGATCCACTTCCGATAGGGTTGAATGGGAGTTGCAGTATACAGACCGGCTTTTTTTGCGTCAGTTCTTTTCGCGGCTAACAAAACGCAAATTTTTTTTGTGCGACCGGCTTTAGGCAAAAACGTTGCAAACACCAGCATGTGCTAAAGGCGGCACAGGCCGGTTTGTCTGCTTTGTTTCGGTTTACCTGACGTGAGTATCAGCTGCCGGAGTGGCAGGTAATTGATCGCTGGCCAGTCCCTGCAAAATTCCGCATTCGGCCGCCGGATGCTCTTCCAGGCACTGCGCGCGCAACAGGTGCAACTGGTGGGCCAGTTCCTGCAACTCGAGAATGCGGGTTTCGACGTGGCCGATGTGTTCGTCCAGCACCTGGTTGGCAGTCAGGCAGGTGCCATCGGGATTGTCGCGTACTTCCAGCAGGGCACGGATTTCTTCCAGTGAAAGGTCCAGTGCACGGCATTGACGGATGAACAGCAGGCGCTCCAGATGCGCTTGCTGATAGTGGCGGTAGTTGCCTGCCGTGCGCCGGGGCTCGGGCAGCAACTGTTCGCGCTCGTAATAGCGGATGGTTTCTACGGGTGTGCCGGTTTGCCGCGCCAGTTCTCCAATACGCATGCTTGACTCTGTAGTTACTTCAGGGTTTTTAATTGTGGCATGGATTTTCCAGGGCGACCAGTGGCCTGTGCGGCTCGTTAATGAAACCAACCGGGCAGGCCACTCGCTCCATTCTCTTTCCAGGAGGTTGCATGTCCCACTCCCACGATCATTCCAGTCATTGCTGTGCTCCTTCGCTGGTGCCCGAGCCGCCAGTTGTCGAGCAGCAGGCGCAGGCAGGACATGACAAGAGCACCTTGCGCATCGAGCAGATGGACTGCCCGACCGAGGAACGCCTGATTCG
>CAZKTB010000010.1:3895-21275 GCA_964555485.1 uncultured Thiopseudomonas sp.
TGCCGGCGCTGGTCAGTGTCGCGCTGATTGGCGGGCCGATCATCCGCAAGGGCTGGATTGCCATCATCAACCGCAACCTGAACATCAATGCATTGATGAGCATTGCAGTTACCGGTGCCTTTCTGATCGGCCACTGGCCGGAAGCGGCCATGGTGACCTTCCTGTTTGCCCTGGCAGAGCTGATCGAGGCGCGCTCGTTGACCCGTGCCCGGGATGCGGTACGCAGCCTGATGGTAATGACACCCGACACAGCACTGGTGCAGCAGCCCGACGGCAGCTGGCAGGAGCAGGCAGTGGCCAGTGTGGCGGTCGGCAGCCTGATCCGGCTGGCGCCGGGCGGGCGGGTGGCACTGGATGGCGAGATTGCCGAGGGCGGCTCGGCGTTTGACCAGTCCTCGATTACCGGTGAAAGCCTGCCGGTGGAGCTGGGCGTGGGCGACTCCATTCATGCCGGTTCACTGAATACCAGCCATGAGGTGTTGTTCCGCAGCACGGCGCTGGCCGATGACAGCCTGCTGGCGCGCATCATGCACAGAGTGCAGGAAGCCCAGGCCAGCCAGGCACCGACCCAGCGTTTTGTCGATGCCTTTGCCCGCATCTACACGCCGGTGGTGGTGATCATCGCCATTCTGGTGGCGCTGCTGCCGCCACTGTTTGCCGGCGGCAACTGGCTGGATTGGTTGTATAGCGCGCTGGTGCTGTTGGTGATTGCCTGCCCGTGCGCACTGGTGATTTCCACACCGGTGGCGGTGGTCAGTGCACTGGCCCAGGCGGCCCGCAGCGGCATCCTGATCAAGGGCGGCGTCTATCTGGAGCAGGCACGCAAGCTGGATGTGGTGGCATTCGACAAGACCGGCACCCTGACTGTCGGCCGGCCGCAGCTGATGCAGCATCAGCTGGTTGCAGATACGGATTTGCCGGTGGCGCAGCTGGCAGCCAGCCTGGCCGGCCGCTCCGACCACCCGGTATCCCATGCCATAGCCACCGGGCTGGCACAGCCGCAGCTGCTGGAAGTGAGCGAGTTTGCCGCCGTTGCCGGCCGTGGTGTGCAGGGTCTGATCGATGGCAGGCAGTACTATCTGGGCAATGAACGCATGCTGCTGGAGTTGCAGTTACTGCGTGATGACCAGCGGCCACAACTGGCCGAGCTGCAGAGCCAGGGCCTGAGTGTCAGCTTGCTGGCCGATGACAGCGGCATGCTGGGCTGGTTTGCGGTGCAGGACCCGGTCAAGGCGTCCACACCGGATGCGGTGCAGCAGCTGCAGCAGCTGGGCTTGCAGACATTGATGCTCAGTGGTGACAACCAGCGTGTGGCCGACAGCATTGGTGCCGGGGCCGGTATCGGGCAGGTACATGCCGAACTGCTGCCGGAAGACAAGCTGGAGATGATTGGCCAGCTGCAGCAGCAGGGCCGCAAGGTGGCCATGGTTGGTGACGGCATCAATGATGCACCGGCACTGGCCCGGGCCGACATAGGTGTGGCCATGGGTGCGGCCGGGACAGATACGGCAGTGGAAACGGCGGATGTGGCCCTGATGGATGATGACCTGCACAAGCTGCCACAGCTGATTCGTCTGTCACGGCGTACGGCCAGTATTTTGCATCAAAACATCAGTGTGGCGCTGGGCCTGAAAGTGATCTTCCTGCTACTGGCCTTTGCCGGCATGGCGACCATGTGGATGGCGGTGTTTGCCGATGCCGGTGCCAGCCTGCTGGTTACGCTGAATAGCCTGCGTCTGTTGCGAAAGGAAGCTGACAAATGAAGCCGTCCAGCTGCAGCAGGCTGAGTCCTGCCTTGGTCCAGCCCCACCAGGCCAGGGCCAGCAGGACCAGCAGCAACAACAGGCTCAGGCCGTAGACAAGCTGCTTGCGCATGGGGCGCCCCTCCGTACCGGTTGTTCCCTGATTGGCAAATTGAGCAGCGCGGCGATCAGGCTGAGGATGATGGAAACCTGCCAGACCAGATCATAGCTGCCGGTACGATCATACACCCAGCCGCCTAGCCAGCCACCGGCAAATGAACCCAGCTGGTGCAACAGAAAGGCGATGCCGGCCAGCATCGACAGGTGCTGCACGCCAAACAGGGTGGCAATGGTACCGTTGGTCAGCGGCACCGTGGACAGCCAGAGCAGCCCCATGGCGATGCCGAACAGATAGGCCGAGGTTTCGCTCAGCGGCAGGAAAACGAACAGGCTGATGACGATCGAGCGGCTGAAATAGAGGATGGACAGCAGCCGCGGTTTGGAATAACGCCCACCCAGCCAGCCGGCGATCCAGGTGCCGGCGATGTTGAACAGGCCGACCAATGCCAGCACCATGGTGCCGGTTTGTGCCGACAGCTGCTGGTCGATCAGGTAGGAAGGGATATGCACGCCAATGAATACCACCTGGAAGCCGCAGACAAAATAGCCCAGTGACAGCCACCAGAACGGCTTGTGTCGGCCGGCTTCAAGCAGTGCCGCACCCAGTGCCTGGCGCTGTCCGCCACCTGCTTCGTACACCGGCTTTTCCCGCAGCAGTGGCACCAGCGGCACTATGAGCATGATGAGCATGGCACTGGCCAGCAGCGCCGCCGACCAGCCGAGCCATTCGATCAGCCCGAGAGTGCCCGGCAGCATGGCGAACTGGCCGAAGGAGCCGGCGGCACTGGCAATACCCATGGCCATGCTGCGCTTTTCTGGCGTGACACTGCGCCCGACCACCGACAGCAGCACGGCAAAGGAGGTGCCGGACAGGCCAAAGCCGATCAGCAGGCCGGTGCTCAGGTAGAGCACGCCAGGTGTCGAGGCAAATGCCATCAGGGCCAGACCGGCGACATAGGCCAGCGCGGTAAACAGTACGGTAGGACGCACGCCGTAACGGTCGGCAAAGGCACCGACAAAGGGTTGTACCAGCCCCCAGACCAGATTCTGCAGGGCAATGGCAAAGGCGAAAACTTCCCGGCCCCAGCCAAACTCAAGGCTCATTGGCTGCAGGAACAGGCCGAAGGCGTGGCGTACGCCAAGCGACAGGGCAAGAATGATGGCGCTGCCAAGCAGCAGCCAGCGGGCATTTTGTTGCAGGTTCATGGTGTTTCCTTCTGGTCAGGGCCAAAGGCTAAACCAAAAGCCGGCGGCTGTCTGTGTGTAATGGCATTTACTTAAGTGAGTTTTGCCAGTCACAGCTGTCATCCTGCGCGAAGCAAAGCGTAGTCGCAGGATCCATAAGCCCTAGATTCCGCGACTTCACTGCGTTACGCGCGAAATGACAGTGCCTCTGGGTATTTCGGGTGTGGCCTGAGCTTGCTTTTACCGAACCCAAAACTGCTAAGTTCAGTGCCATTACTGTCTGTGAGTTTTGCTTTATGGTTGGTGCAGTGCTTGCCGGCCTTGCCAGAGCGGCAAGACTGTATAAAGTGACCTGGTTCAACAAGGAATATCGATTTTTCAGGTAGATTGTCCATGACGGTTGCTGCTTGCAGTGGAACACTGCGGCCGTCTGGTTGCGCTTTCATGCACAGGATCAAAGCAGGGGCAGAATGAAAAACGGAAACCGACTTTGCATCGCCATGCTGTTGCTGGCATCAGCGGCTGCCCTGTCTGCCACAGAGCGGCGCAGCATCATTGCGCCCGGTGTGGAGAAAATTGTGCATGCCAATGGCAGTGTCGAATACCGTCAGGTGGAGATGCCGGAGCCGCCAGCTGCGCCCGCAATGGAGCTGCAGCAGGGTACTTTGACAGCTGAGACTGTGGAAGAAATCAGCCCGGAGCCGGCCACCGGGCCAGAAATGAAAATCTACAAGTACCGCGATAAGAATGGCGTGACGACCTACCAGAGCAGGAAGCCGGGCAAGGGAGTGACCTATACGGTATTCAAGCCAAGGGATGACTGCTTTGCCTGCATGGCCGGCTCTACCGTCAACTGGGAAACCACTCCATTGTTTGTCGGCCGTTACGAAGAAGAGATCCTGCACCATGCGCGCATGCACAATGTCAGCCCGGCACTGATCAAGGCGGTGATTCATGCCGAGTCGGCGTTCAACCCGCAGGCACGTTCAAGGGTAGGGGCGCAGGGGCTGATGCAGCTGATGCCGGCCACCGCAGCCGAGCTGGGCGTGACCAGCCCTTTTGATCCGGAGCAGAATATCGACGGCGGCGTGCGCTACCTGGCCATGCTGCTGCAGATGTACAACAACGATGTGCGTCTGGCCACTGCAGCCTATAACGCCGGGCCAGGGGCGGTGCAGCGCCATAACGGGGTGCCGGCCTATCCGGAAACCATGGCCTATGTGCAGCGGGTGGCCATTCTCGAGCGGCGCTACCGCCATGGTGGCGAAACCCGGGCAGCCAGCGTCAGCTGGTAGTAATGGCAGAAACAAGAACGGCAGCCCGGAGGCTGCCGTTTTGCGTTATTGCTTGCTGCTTATTCGGTCAGCAGCTTTTCTACATCAGCGGCAATGTCGGCCGACGCCTGATTGTAGTAATCGGTCAGTGCCTTGCCAGGCTGCAGGGCCTTGGCGTGGTCGTGCAGGATCAGCTTGATGTTTTTCTTTTCCAGCTTTACCAGGGCTTCCTGGGCTGCGGCACGCTGGGTTTTTTCAAACTCGAAAGGCAGGGTGGCGACCAGGGTGACTTCAATGTCCAGTTCCAGCGCCAGATCAATGATGACCGGAGCTGCACCGGTGGCGGTACCGCCGCCCAGACCTGCCAGCAAAATCAGGCGGTCTGCACCACGGATGGAATTACGCAGGTCTTCCAGCGACTCTTCCGCTGCCAGCTGGCCGCGATGTACGGATTTGGCCGGCTTGCCTTCACAGCAGCTGATGCCGATTTGCAGACGCTGGTCGAACGGGCTACGAGCCAGGGATTCGCCATTGGTGTTGACTGCCAGAATGTCACAGCCCAGCTCCTGCTTGACGCGGCTGGCGATGTTCATTCCTGCACCGCCAAGGCCCATTACTAGAGTTTTACGCATGAAAAAGTCTCCAACAGGGGTAAAGAATGAAGATTCCGAAATATCAGATATCTTCCTGAAATACTTTGCATGGCACCAATGCAATGCCTGCATGCTGGTGGCAGGCCTGGAACCGGACGAAAAAAACCGGATTTATTGCCTGCCAGACTGGCAACCGGCGATAACATAAGCGAAGGCGGCATGGTTGTAAATACGCTCATTGGTCAGATGTGGAATCAGTTCCACCCAGTGGCTCAACAATCAGCGTCTGGCCATCGATCCCGGTCACCCGTACCGGCTGGCCCTGTTCGGGCCGGCTTTGACAGCGTGCCACATAGCTGCTGTCTTCCAGCCGTACCCGTCCGCGGTCGTATTCAAAGGCCTGGCTGACCACGGCGGTGCGGCCGATAAAGCCTTCCAGTCCCAGATTCAGCTCTGATGGTTGCTGGCGCAGCAACTTTCTTTGCCACCTCAGCCCGACCACCACGGAAAAGCAGATGCTGACAGCCAGGGCCAGCAGCTGCCAGGCCGGATCTGCCCCTGGTACCACCAGCAAAAACAGGCCGACCAGCGCCGCACCCAGCCCGAGCCAGATGAGGAAAATGCCGGGAACGATGATTTCCAGGATCAGCAGCACGGCAGCGGCAATCAGCCAGTACCAGTGGGAAGCGAAAATCAGCTCCAGCATCATTTGACCTGTGTGTTCTTCAGCAGCTCGGTAATGCCGGCAACGGCACCTGTTACGCCAGAGGCCTCCAGCGGCATCAGTACCAGTTTGCTGTTGTCGCCCTGGCCGATCTGCTGCAGGGCCTCGACATATTTGATACCGAGGAAGTACTGCAGTGCCTGGATATCACCTTCGCCAATGGCCTGTGATACCACACGGGTGGCCTTGGCTTCAGCCAGTGCCTCGCGCTCGCGAGCCTCGGCATTGAGGAAAGCGGCTTCTTTTTCACCCTGGGCCTGCAACACCTGGGCCTCTCGCTGGCCCTGGGCCTGGAGTACGGCAGCTTCCTTGTCACCATTGGCCTTGGTGACCACGGCACGGCGGTGGCGCTCGGCGGTCATCTGCAGGTTCATGGCTTCCTGCAGCTCGGGCGACATGCTCAGGTCGCGGATTTCGATGCGGGTGACCTTGATGCCCCAGGGATTGGTGGCCAGATCGACTGCCGTCAGCAGGCGCTCGTTGATTTCCTCACGGTTGGACAGCATGTGGTCCAGCTCCATCGAGCCGAGTACCGAGCGCAGGTTGGTGATGGTCAGGTTGACGATGGCATAGGTCAGGTTGTTGACCTGATAGGCAGCCTTGGCTGCGTCCATGATGCGGTAAAACACCACGCCATCTGCAGTAACGGCGGCGTTGTCCTTGGAAATCACGGTCTGGGAGGGAACATCCAGTACCGACTCCATCATCGACAGGCGGAAACCGATGCGGTCGATGAAGGGAATGATCAGGTTCAGACCGGGTTCCAGTGTCTTGGTGTAGCGGCCAAAACGCTCCACGGTCCATTGATGGCCCTGGGGCACTACCTTGACGCCGGCATAGAAAAACACCACGACCAGCGCAAGCAAAAAGCCGAAAAAGGGAAAGAGTGCGTCCAAAACAGACTCCTTGAATATCAGGTAGCAGCTGGTGCCGAATTTGGTTAGCTGCGAATTATCATGGTTTTTGCAGGAAAATCATATCACTGGATAGATAAATGGCTGGATGACAGCCGAAACTGTGCGGCAGTTGTGGTTTTCCTGCTGTGACGACAGGCTGTTCAGAACCAATGTGGCCGGAGTCTTGTGCAAGACCTGGGCAGATTTCTCCATTTGATGGTTGCTGTGCCGGGTTGCCCGTGAACCCGTGGTCACATATGGACCGGTTAGACTTTTGTGGGGTTTCGCCAGCTGCTTGACGGACGTATAGTTGATCGCGTCTACCTCCTGCGAGAAGACAAATTCATGCGTAGCGTTCCTCCCCCGGAACGTTTTGAAGACGGCCCTCTGGCCGTCTTTTTTTTGCGTGCAGAAAATCCTGCGCTGTGTATGCTGGGTTGGTGAACCTATCAACAGGAGCAGAGAACATGGCAACGACACATCAGGTTACTCATAACGAGCAGGCGGGAAGTTTCGAGGTGTTTGTTGAAGGGCATCGCGCCCATCTGGACTATCGGAAGGTGGACGACAACACCCTGGATTTCTGTCACACCTTTGTCCCCAACGAATTGCGCGGCAAGGGACTGGCGGCAGTGGTGACGGCTGCAGCACTGGAATATGCCCGGGACAAGGGTTTCAAGGTCATTCCCAGTTGCAGTTATGTCGAGGTGTACATGAAACGCGAGGCAGGCAAGGCCTGAGCTTGCGGCGTACAGACCGGGCTTCCCGGCTGTGTGTTTCCCCATAAAAATACCCCGAAGACTGGACCGGATGTCCAGCGTTCGGGGTACAGTTTGGCAGCCGGGCTTTCGCCAAACAGCGAAGGCTGAAAGGATCAGTCCACGTAAACCGGGAACTTGGCGCAAACGGCCTTGACCTTCTCGCGTACGGCAGCCTCGATGGACTCGTCGCCCAGGTTGTCGAGGATGTCACACATCCAGCCGGCCAGCTCGCGGCACTCGTCTTCCTTGAAGCCACGGGTGGTGACTGCAGGGGTACCCAGACGGATACCTGAGGTGACGAACGGCGAGCGCGGGTCGTTGGGTACGGAGTTCTTGTTCACGGTGATGAAGGCGCGACCCAGGGCAGCGTCGGCATCCTTACCTGTGATGTCCTGCTTGATCAGGGACACCAGGAACAGGTGGTTGTAGGTGCTGCCGGAAACCACATCGTAGCCGCGGTCGAGGAATACCTGCACCATGGTCTGGGCGTTCTTCAGCACCTGCTCTTGATAAGTCTTGAACTCGGGCTGCAGAGCTTCCTTGAAGCAGATCGCCTTGCCGGCAATCACGTGCTCCAGCGGGCCACCCTGGGCACCGGGGAATACGGCAGAGTTCAGCTTCTTCTCGATCTCTTCGTTGGCGCGCGCCAGGATCAGGCCGCCACGTGGGCCGCGCAGGGTCTTGTGGGTGGTGGTGGTGACCACATCGGCGTAAGGCACAGGGTTGGGGTAGATGCCGGCGGCAACCAGGCCAGCCACGTGGGCCATGTCAACAAACAGGTAGGCACCAACCTTGTCGGCAATCTCGCGGAAGCGCGGGAAGTCCAGTACCTGGGAGTAGGCAGAGAAACCGGCCACGATCATCTTCGGCTTGTGCTCAACGGCCAGGCGCTCAACTTCGTCATAGTCGATCAGACCCTGCTCGTCGATGCCGTACTGCACGGCGTTGTACAGCTTGCCGGAGGAGCTGACGCTGGCACCGTGGGTCAGGTGACCGCCATGGGCCAGGCTCATGCCGAGAATGGTGTCGCCAGCCTGCAGCAGCGCCAGGTAGACGGCAGAGTTGGCCTGGGAGCCGGCGTGCGGCTGAACGTTGGCGTAGTCGGCACCAAACAGCTCCTTGGCGCGGTCGATGGCCATCTGCTCGATGATGTCGACGTATTCACAGCCGCCGTAGTAACGCTTGCCGGGGTAGCCTTCGGCGTACTTGTTGGTCAGCACGGAACCCTGGGCTTCCATGACCGCCGGGCTGGTGTAGTTTTCTGAAGCAATCAGCTCAATATGCTCTTCCTGACGCTGGGCTTCTTTTTCCATGGCATCAAAAAGCTCTGGATCAAACTGGGCAATGGTCACTTTACGACTAAACATGGCGGTCCTCTAAGGATGACAAGGCTGTGCACGGCACTTCTTGTGCCTACGCAATGACAAGGAGGGGATTCTACCTGATTTGAACGCAACTGGCACATGAAAGGCGCTCAGCTGCAAGGCGAGTTTTCTTCAGGCCGGATCAGGGGGATAGCGTCCGGCTTTTATAAGCGTTATTGGTTGCATTTGCCAGGGGTGTGGCTGGCAAGTACTGAAAAATGTAGAGCAGTACAGCACCTGGTGCGGCAAGTGGTTTTATAAAAGCCGGGGCTTCAGGCTCGGCGCAGCAGCAGCCACAGGCTCCACAGCAGCATCAGGATGAAGCTGATCATGCTCATTTCGGCGATGTTCAGGCCGAGCAGGGTCCAGCCGCGTTCGGCGCAGTCGGATGAGCCATAGAGCATTTTCATGATCACTTCTTTCAGCGGAAAAACTTCCAGCATGAAATCCAGTGGCGGCAGGCATTCGGGCAGCTGATCCTTGGGCAGGTGCTGCAGCCAGAGCTGGCGTCCGGCAGTGGCGATGCCTGCTGCGGCCGTCAGCAACATCAGGCCGGCATAGATGCGGCGACCAATGGCTTTCGGGTTATGCAGAAATGCCAGCAGTGCAATGGCGCCAAAGGCCATGACCTCGACCCGCTGCACATAGCACAGCGGGCAGGGTTCTTGTCCCAGACCATGCTGCAGGTACAGGGCCACCAGCATCAGTAGCGAACAACCGAAAAAAGCCAGGAAAAACATCAGGCGGGGCTGCAAACGGGACATCAATGGCTCCGGCAAATGAAAACAGGCGGCCATTTTTCTGTAACCCTGCACATGAGTCAAGGAAACCTTGTTTAAGTGTTTTGTATGCTATTGGCGGGGTGCCATGGGGTCGGGGCGATTAATTGGCTGATGATTGCGAACTGGCTGGGCAAACATGGTGCAAATCAAGGGAAACTTGCCGGACGGCCTGCTATGATGTTTGCCAATTTTTCAACTCTCTGGTTAAAAGGCAGCAGAAAAATATCATGTCAGTCCGCGAAATCCGTATTGCTACCCGCAAAAGCGCCTTGGCCCTGTGGCAGGCCGAACATGTGAAGGCCCGTCTGGAACAGGCGCATCCAGGTTTGCAGGTTACCCTTGTTCCCATGGTCAGCCGTGGTGACCAGCTACTGGACTCGCCACTGGCCAAGATTGGCGGCAAGGGTCTGTTCGTCAAGGAGCTGGAAGCGGCCATGCTCAACGACGAGGCTGATATTGCGGTGCATTCCATGAAGGATGTGCCCATGGAGTTTCCCGAAGGTCTGGGTCTGTATTGCATTTGCGAGCGCGAGGATCCGCGTGATGCCTTTGTTTCCAATACTTACGCCAGCCTCGACGAGCTGCCGCAGGGCAGTGTGGTCGGCACCTCCAGCCTGCGTCGCCAGGCCCAGCTGCTGACTTTGCGCCCGGACCTGCAAATCCGCTTCTTGCGCGGCAACGTCAATACCCGTCTGGCCAAACTGGATGCCGGCGACTATGACGCCATCATTCTGGCCGCTGCCGGCCTGATCCGTCTCGGCTTTGCCGACCGTATCCGCAGCAGCCTCAGCCATGAAGACAGCCTGCCGGCGGGCGGGCAGGGTGCGGTGGGTATCGAATGCCGTACCGCTGATAGCGAAATCCAGGCGCTGCTGCAGCCTCTGCAGCATGCCGACTCCGCCGACCGGGTACTTGCCGAGCGGGCGCTGAACCGGCACCTGAACGGTGGCTGCCAGGTGCCCATTGCCTGCTATGCGGTACTTGAGGGCGACGAACTCTGGTTGCGCGGGCTGGTTGGTCAGCCGGATGGTTCGCTGATGCTGCGTGCTGAAGGCCGTGCACCGCGCACCGAAGCCGAGGCACTGGGCATCCGCGTGGCAGAAGACCTGCTGGCACAGGGTGCCGGCGAGATTCTCGCGCAAATTTACACAGACGGAACGCCGGGCCAGTAAGCATGACGGCATGGCGCGTGCTGATTACCAGGCCGGCAGCAGACAATGCCGTGCTGGCGCAGCTATTGGCTGAACATGATGTTTTCAGTCATGGCATGCCGCTGCTGGATATGGAAGCATTGCCGGAAACAGCCGCCGAGCGCGAGCTGCTGCTCAACCTGGATCGTTACAGCACCATTGTAGTGGTCAGCAAACCGGCAGCACGTCATGGACTGGAAAGGCTGGACCAATACTGGCCGCAACCGCCACTGCGACCGCAGTGGTTTACCGTAGGTGCTGCCACTGGCCAGATTCTGGCGGACTATGGTCTGGATGCACGCTGGCCGGCAACGGGTGATGATAGTGAAGCCCTGCTGGCCTTGCCCGAATTTGAGCAGTCGTTGCAGCAGCCGAACCCCAGGGTTTTGGTGATGCGTGCCGACACCGGGCGTGATTTTTTAGCGCAAACCATGGCTGCGCGAGGTATTGCCGTGGACTTTTTGCCCCTTTACCGGCGGTTTTTGCCGGAATATCCTGAAGGGGTTTTGTTACAGGCGGTTTCCGAGCATGGCTTGAACGGCCTTGTGGTCAGCAGTGAACAGGGTTTGCATAACCTGATGCATCTGGCAGGACAGGGCTGGTCGGCCCTGTGTCATTTGCCGCTGTTTGTACCCAGCCCGCGTGTTGCCCGGACCGCCCGGGATTCAGGTGCCCTGCAGGTGATAGATTGCCAGGGTGCAAGCAACCAGGCCTTGCTGGCTGCACTTCAGCGTACGGCTCCGGCACAGCCCTAGAAGGACGAGAAGATGAGTAAAGACAACAAACAGAAGCGTACTGACAAGAAGTCGAACCGGCAGGAAGAAGCCCTGCAGGACGCAGCGGAGAGTACTCAGCTGGAGCAGGAGCAAGCAGCAGAGTCGCACGCGGCAAAGGATGAACCGGCCGCTGAGCCTGCTACCGTCGAGCCTGCCGCAGCAGATGCAACAGATGCAGTAGCCGACCAGGCTGAAGAGCCGGCTGAAGCAGCTGCGCAAGAGCCTGCCAGTGAAGAACCGAAAGCGGTGCCGGCAGCACGACAGCCTGCAGCAGCACCTGCTGGCGGCAAGGGACTGTCGGTTCTGGCGCTGGTGGTGGCACTGGCCAGTGCCGGAGCAACCGGCTGGATGTGGAACGAGAGTCAGCAGACTGCTGCTCCTGCTCCGGCCCAGGTGGTGACAGGACCTGACCATAGCGCCGAGCTGCAGGAGCAGGCGCAGAAACTTCAGCAGTTGGCCCAACAGGGTGCCGACTACCAGAAACTGATCGGACAGCTGGAGCAGCAGGTTGCTCAGTTTGCGCAGCAGGCCGAGGGCCTGCCCAAAGCTGCCGAGCTGGCAGAGAACCGGAGCATGCTGGTCCAGGTGCAGACTGCACAGCAAGCCTTCACCAAGCGTTTCGAGCAGGCATTCGGTAACACCCGTCAGGACTGGCGTCTGGCTGAAGCCGAGCATCTGATGCGCATGGCGCACCTGCGCCTGACCGCGCTGGAGGACCTGAGCAGCGCCCGTTACCTGCTGGAAGCCGCCGACCAGATTTTGTACGAGCAGGATGATCCGGCGGTCTTCGCTGCACGCGAAGCATTGGCGCAGGCGATCGCCGATGTGCGCGCCATGCCGAAACTGGATCGCGCCGGTGTTTTCATGCGCCTGGGCGCCCTGCAAAAGCAGGTCGAAAAGCTTGACCAGATGCTGCCGGGTTACCAGGGCGGTGCCAGCGATACCGGTGGTGTCGACTGGAACAAGTTGCTGGACAAGGCGTCCAGCTATATCCGCCTAGACGTGAACAGCACCACAGACGACATCAAACCACTGTTGTCGAGCCAGCAGCTGACCCATATCCGTCTGGCGGTCAGCCTGAGTCTGGAGCAGGCGCAGTGGGCGGCGCTGAACGGCCAGCAGGAAGTGTTTGACCAGGCTGTGGCGCAGGGGATCGAGTTCCTCGAGCGCTATTTCGCCGCTGACCATCAGACTGCAAGCGGCATGCGTACCCAGCTGCAGGAGCTGGCCGGCAACAAGATCAGCCAGGTAATGCCGGACGTCAACCCGGCGCTGGTGGCGTTGCAGGGCTATATCCAGGAACGCACCCTTGAGCGTCGTGCGCCACGGGAGGAGCAGCAATGAAAAAGCGTACTTTCCTGCTGTTGCTGATTGCCATTCTGCTTGCCGCAGGGCTGGGCATGCTGGTGGTCGAGCATCAGGGCTATGTGCTGATCACCTGGAAAAACATCCGTTTTGAATCAACCCTGTGGGTGTTCCTGGCCTGTATCGCCGTATTGCTGGCAGGCCTGTATGTGTTGCGCCTGCTGGCCTGTGTTCTGCTGGGCTCGCTGGGCTGGGTCAACCCCTGGTCGGCGCGCAACCGCAAGAAGCGTCTGGATGAGGCGGTTGCAGAGGGCATGATGGAATATACCCGCGGCAACTGGCAGCCGGCCCTGCGTCAGCTGAGTCATGCGGCCAAAGTCAGTCCGGAACCTTTGCCCTATATCCTGTCGGCAGCCCGTGCCGCCGAAAAGCTGCAGCAGCACGCTGTGGCTGACCAGTTGCTGGAGGATGCCCGTAGCCGTCTGCCGGAGAGCGATCTGGCCATAGTGCTGTGTCAGGCCGACCTGTACCAGCAGCGTGGCCAGGACCAGCAGGCGCAGGAACTGCTGCAAAAGGCTCACTGGCGTGATACTGAAAACCCGGAGCTGATCGAGCGTCTCTATCATATCCTGCTGACCAATCGTGACTGGAGCGGACTGATCGGACTGGTGCCCGACCTGTACAAGGTCAAGTCGCTGCCCGAAAGCGAGGTCAAGACGCTGGAGCTGCGCGCCTGGCAAGGCCGCCTGCAGGAGGCTGGCGATTTGCAGGAGCTGAACAAGATATGGACCACCATGTCTTCCGGCCTGCATCGCAATGCACAGGTGGTACTGGCCTACTGCAGCCGCCTGATTACGCTTGGCCATGCTGCGGATGCCGAAGAACTGTTGCGTCAGCAGCTTGAGCAGGAAGTGGATGTGGCCCTGTTGCAAGCCTATGCGCAGATCCCGCATGCCAGGCCGGAACGTGCCCTGCAAAAAGGTGAAGACTGGTTGCAGCAGGTGCCAGGTGATGCCATGGCCCTGTTCGCAGTTGGCCGGTTGGCAGTGCAGGCACGTCAGTGGGCCAAGGCCCGTGACTACTATCGCAACAGCCTCGAGCTGCAGCCAACCCCGCAGGTCTATGCCGAGCTGGCACGACTGCTCAACCAGATGGGTGACTACAAGACCGGTAACGAACTGCTGGCCAGTGGCATTCGCATGCTGGAACAGCAAGCGGGTAACGGAGAGTAAAGGGCGGACTGCCGGGAGCATGCTTCCGGCAGTCATGCATTACCAGACAGATATGGGCCGACAGCCTGTAGCAGTAAATGAAAAAGCCGCTTTCGAGCGGCTTTTTTGCGTCTACAGGCGCAGCATCAGTTCGCGTACCCTGCTGGCGTGCCGCCGGCTTACGGCCAGCGGCTCGGTGCGGTTTTTCAGGTACAGCCACTGCTGGCCGTCATCCCGCTCAAGCCGCTCAATACAGGCCTGGTTGACCAGGGTGCTGCGATGAATGCGAATCAACAGTTCGGAAAATTCACTTTCGAGGGCTTTCAACGGTTCATCGATCAGGGTTTCACCGTTGAGATGGTAAATGATGACGTACTTGTCCTCAGCCTGGAAATAGAGGATGTCTTCCAGAGCGATACACTCGATACCCCTGTGGGTTCTGGCGCTGATATGGGTCCTGCCTGGCGGTAATGCGCTTGTTTCGCCAGCGCCTCCGACAGGTTTCCGTTGCATGCGTTTTGCCCGCTCGAGTACCTGCTGCAGAGCTTCCTTGCGGATTGGTTTGACCAGATAACCAAGGGCATTAACGGCAAATGCGGGCAGGGCAAACTCGTCATGGGCGGTGCAGAAGATGATTGTGGGGGGATCCGGCAATCGATTCAATACAGCGGCCACCTCCAGACCGTCGAGCACCGGCATCTGGATATCCAGCAACAGGATATCGGGCTGCAGGCGTGTGCAGAGCTCCAGAGCCTGACGGCCATCGGTGGCCTGTTCGTCCAGCAATTGGTAGCCGGAGAGTCCCGTCATCAGACGGCTCAGCCGGTCGCGCGCTGGTGGTTCGTCATCGGCGATCAGTATTTTCATGTCTGACGGGTATCTCTTGGTCGTCATGGTATACAGGGTACTGGATTTGGGTAATGAAGACACCAGCCTTTATGTGGGTGGACAGGGATGCCGAAGGGCCAAACAGGACTGTCAGCCGCATACGGGTGTTTTCCAGGGCGGTTCCGCTGCCGTGGTGCAGGCCGGGCTTGTCCGGCAGCGGGTTTTCTATCCGTAGTCTGAACAACCCCTGATGCAGTCCGGCATGCACTACGATGACACCGCCTTGGGGCAGGGGCTGAAGGCCGTGCAAAATGGCATTTTCCAGCAGGGGCTGCAGACACAAGTGGGGTATTGGCAAATCCGCAGGCAGCTGTCCGGTTTGCCAGTCCAGTCGCAGCCGGCCGGCCAGCCGCAATTGCTCCAGCGACAGATAGCGCTGCGCCAGTTCCAGCTCCTGTTGCCAGCTGGACAGGCCGTCATTGCGACCTAGTGCTGCACGGAACAGGTCGGACAGGTCGAGCAGGGCCTGTTCTGCCTTGTCGGCATCAGCCGGAATCAGGCTGGCAACACTATTCAGGCTGTTGAACAGGAAGTGTGGCTGTATCCGTGCCTGCAGGGCCTGCAGTCTGGCTTGCAGCTCGGCCTGTTGTCGGCGTCTGGATTCACTTTGCAGATAGAGCATGCGCACGATAATGGCTGACATGATCAGGCTGATCAGGGCGTTCTTCAGATAAAGACCGGGTTCGCCGGGCCAGTGGGTTAGTGGGCCCGGATGGAGTTTCTGGATGGCCTGGCCGGCAGCAGTGCAGGCAAGGGTGATCAGTACCACCAGCAAGCAGATTAGCAGGCTGGCGTGCAATGAGCCGAGGTGCATCAGCCATGACCGCAGCGGACAGAGCAGGGCAACGGTCAGCAACACCGCCCATTGCACAAAAAGGGATACCAGGGCCAGCCGGGTCCAGTCGAGTCCGGATATGCCGGGATCGGCCAGTATCAGCACCATTACCAGTAACTGTGCCAACAGAATCAGTCCAAGCAATGCTTCGCCACGGCAGAGTTCGGGCAGAAAGAAGTCGCTGTCCCCATGACGGAATGGTTTAACGGCTTTCATGGAGTCCTGTCGCTCGCTGCTGCCTGTCAGGCAATGGCTGGAGCTATCTAACTTGTGCAACGGTGATCCTGTTCGCGGTTTTCTGTCGAATGGGCGCGACGCAGGCGGCCCTGGCGGTTGAGCACCAGCTGCCAATCGATACGGCCTTTGCGGCAAACGAAAAAACGTCCGTTGCTGGCGCTGCTGTAACCACTGGCATGAAAAACCACTTTTGGCCTGAAGCCGGCCCATTGCAATTGCAGATGGCGGTTATCCAGCTTGTTGATATGGCTGGGTGTGTCGGCCTGTCCGGATTTCGGGACCTTGCGTATCAGCCAGCCGCCGGACCAGTTGCTGCTGCAATTGCTCATGTCGCTGCTGCCGCAAAGCTCCACGTCGATCCTTTCGGTGATGGCCTTGCTTCGGGTCAGGTGCAGGGCGCGCTCGATGCTGTGCTGAAGGGCCTGCGAACGGTTTTTCATGATGAACTCCTGCCAGGCGGGCAGGGCCACCTGGGCAACTATGGCCAGTATTGCCAGCACCACCAGCAGCTCGATCAGGGTGAAGCCTTTGCGCTTGTGGATTTGCATGAGCGCCTCCTTGCGTGATTGCATGCACTCCATGGGCTGTCTTTGACCATAGTGCGGTTGTGGCAAAAAGTTGGAAAATATCTTTTTGCCCATATATGCTAAAAACATAAATTGTTTTTGATGCCTAAGGAGAAACATCCATGTCTGCACTTGTCATCCCGTGCGCCCATTGTGATGCGCTGAATCGTGTACCGGCGGAACGCCTTGATGAAAACCCGCGTTGTGGCGTATGTGCCGCTGCTGTTTTGCAGGGCAAGCCGTTGGAGCTGACCGCCGCCAGCTATGGCAAGCAGATCAAGGGTGACCTGCCGCTGCTGGTTGATGTGTGGGCCAGCTGGTGCGGTCCATGCCGACAGTTTGCGCCGGTTTTTGATCAGGCAGCAGAAGAGCTGGAAGGCGTATGCAGACTGGCCAAACTGAACAGTGAGCAGGAGCAGCAGCTGGCCGGCCAGCTGGGCATCCGCTCCATTCCGAGTCTGATCCTGTTCAGAAATGGTAAAGAGATCGCTCGCCAGAGCGGTGCCATGGGCCTGCAGCAGTTGCTGGCCTGGCTGCAGCAGCACGGGATACGCAGCTAAAACGGCCAGCGCCACCTGCTATACGGGATAAGCGGCGGCGGAGCACAAAAGCCCATGCCATCTGCTATGATGCGCGCATGTTTTAATCCGTACCGGAATGATCATGAGCGCAAAACAGAAAACCGAACAAACCAACCAGGCCTGGGGTGGCCGTTTCAGCGAACCCGTGGACGCCTTTGTTGCCCGTTTTACCGCTTCCGTCGACTTTGACCAGCGTCTGTACCGTCACGACATCATGGGTTCCATGGCCCATGCCAGGATGCTGACCAAAGTGGGTGTCCTAACCGAAGACGAGCTCAAGGCCATCGAAGAGGGCCTGCAGGCCATTCAGCAGGAAATCGAAGCCGGCGAATTCGACTGGCGCGTCGACC
>CAZKTB010000011.1:0-20965 GCA_964555485.1 uncultured Thiopseudomonas sp.
ACCCATGCCGTCACTGTGGCTGCGCTGGGTGTATTGATGGTCACCATCATGGCGCGGGTTACCGTAGTCAAGCTGCACAAGGATGCCAATGCCCTGAAAAGCAGCCATGTTGCCAGCGGCCTGCTGGTGCTGGCTGCCACTACCCGCCTGCTGGCGCCCCTTCTACCTGCAGCCTATATGCCGCTGATCCACACCGCCATGCTGGCCTGGAGCCTGGGCTTTGCCGTACTGCTGTCGGTGTTGTGGCGTTGTCGGTGATTGCTGCGGCGACTTTCAGCCTATTGCGAGTTTGGGAACCGGACTTGGTTGGTAAAAACTGTAATTTCAGAGGGTGGCTGGTTCAGATGACAGGTCAATCAAATTTGCTGTTCAATGGTGAACGCTGAAGCTTAAGAACAGTTAGTCTGTTTTTGTCTGGCATGGCAGTTTTGTGTCGCTAAGCAATGCGCATAATAGCTCTTGTCGTTGGATTTCTGCGCTGAACTGATGTAGCTGGCGGCGTTCGTTGCTACTGTAATCAACTGTACGACGCATGGCTTCCAGTGTTGTTGCCTGCTGGGCCTGATTCATGGCCGGCCAGGCCATGAGGCCGATCTGTGCCAGTTTGCGGTTGATTTGGATACGCCAGGGGCCAAAGTAGTGGGCTTGTCGCAAGGCCCGTCCAAATTCGTCATCCAGCTCCAGTAGCATCAGCTTGGTGTAGGCAAGATCTGCCCAGACATAGGGCCAGGTTGGACGCTGGCTAGCTGCCGCACGTAGCGATTGCAGCGCTTGGTGACGACTTGCTGCGGCTTGTGGATTGCCTGGTTCCATATCCTGATGCTGCCACTGATACACCAGGCCCAGAGAGTGCAAGTATTTACCTGAGCTGGCCGGATGCATACGTACGGCTCTAGTGGCAGCCTGCTCGGCAACTTCAAACGCCCGCACACTGGGACTCTCCGCCTTTTTGCCCCAGTCCTGTAAAAAGCTTTCGGCCTGAAAGTGACTGATGCCCGCTACTAGCAGCTGTGGTCCGCTGTAAAGTAGAAAAAGTGCCAGAGCGGCAATCAGTACGGCCAGCATGCGGTTTACCTTGGCTGACGGATAGTGATTGCGGGCAGTCATGACGTTGCCTGTGTCTGGAAATGGCTTCTGGCCAAGGTCCAGGGATGGTCAAAGACCAGCTTTTCAGCCTGTTGTGCACCCAGCAGGCGAGTAGTGGCATCCAGCCCTGCACTTAATACGGGAGGGCGATGCTGCCGGTTGTGAGCATCACTGGCCAGAATGGTTACCAGATCTTGCTTCAGTAATTGTTCAGCCAGTTCACGGGCATTATCGCCAAACTGGCCGGCTACTGAACCGGCAGTAACCTGCAATAGACAGCCCTGTTGTATAAAAGGCTTGAGCAGGGCAGGGTCCCGCATCAGGCCCCTGTTGCGCTCAGGGTGGGCGATCATCGGTAGGATGTCTTGCTGCAACAGCCAGCCGGTGAGCCGGTCGGCGGCAAAGGGTACTTCGCCATGGGGCAGCTCCAACAGTAGTACCTGTTTGCCTTCCCAGTGGCCGAGTAGTGGCAGGCGACCGGTTTTTATACCGATCATGATTTCCATGTCGAAACGTACTTCAGCAGCAGCTGCTACTCGTAATGGTATTTGTTGATCACGCAGGCCATGCTGTAGTAGCTTCAACGCGTTGCCGATGCTTTCCGGAGTGTTGTTGTAGCGGCCGGGGTGAATATGAGGTGTGCAAACCATGTGTGTGATGCCATCAGCTACGGCGATACGGGCTAATTCAAGAGCATCATTCAAGTCTGTCGCGCCATCATCAATGCCTGGCAGCAGGTGACTGTGTAGGTCAATCATGGTTTACCTCGAAACCTGCGGAGCTGTGCCCCGCATTTTCCGGCCTGTGCGGCCATTGTGTTGCTGTGATCAAGCCTTTTTACTAGAAGATGTTGAGCTGTAGCCGTAGTAATCGTAATAGCCATCGTAGCTATAGCCATATTTCCTGGCTTTTTTGATATCGACACGGTTTAGCACCACACCTGTTACCGGAGCGTTGCTTTGCAGTAGCTTGCCGACCCCTTTGCTTACCAGGTCGGTGGCTGTGTGCTCCGAGCGCACCACATAAATTAACGCGCTGGCCAAGGTACCCAGTATCAGGGCATCGCTGACAACCTGGGTGGGTGGTGAGTCGATGATGATGCGGTCGTACTTGCTACGTAGTAGCTCGATGATTTTACCGAAACGCTCACTGGACAGCAGCTCCAGAGGATTGGGAGGGACTGCACCGGCACTTAGCATGTCGACACCTTCTACCTGCTTGATGCACTCTTCAAACTTGGCGGTGCCTGCAATCAGGTTGGCCAAGCCGGGTGTGCCAACAGCAAAACCGAAGTTTTTTGCCAAGGTTGGACGACGCATGTCGGCGTCAATCAGCAACACGCGCTCCATCTGGCCCAAGGCAAAGGCCAGGTTGCTTGAGACGGTAGACTTGCCTTCACCTGGAATGGATGAAGTAACTACCAGAATCTTGTGTGGCTCATCCATACCGGATAGCACGACACCGGTACGTATGGTGCGGATGGATTCAGAGAAGCTTTTATCAATATCGCTCAAGAACAGATTGGCTACTTCACTGCGTTCTTTTTTCTTCACGAGCGGTAGTATGCCAAGCACGGGCAGATTGAGACGGGTTTCGATTTCCTCGGTACTTTTGAAGGTGTTATTGAGGGTATCAAGTAACAGTACCAGGCCTACACCTATAAAGCCTGCCAGCAGAGTGGCAATGGCTACGATCAATGCTTTTTTTGGTTTGACCGGGCTCGTGGGAGTTACAGCGCGGTCGACGATACGGGCGTTGGCGGTATCAAGATCGCTGGTGGCTGTTGTTTCCTTGAGGCGGGTCAGGAAGGTATCGTACAGCGCACGGTTGGTTTCAACTTCACGCTCAAGTTCGCGCAATCTGAACTCTTTGCGGGAGATGTCCTTGATTTGTTCGCGATTGGCGTCTACCGAGGCACGCAACGAGCCTTCATTGGCAACTGCCAGCTGATAGTTACGCTCGATACCGGCGACAACTTGCTCCACCTGGCCCCGCAGGCTGGCTTGTGCAGCAGCCAGTTCAGTTTGAGCTGCTTCCATGGTCGGGTGACGGGCACCATAACGCTTGGACAGCTCTTCAACCTTGGCTTTGGCTCTGGCTTCGTTGGTTTTGAATTGCTGAATCAACGGATCCCCTAGCACTGCAGGAACTGTGGCCAGTCGCTCCCAACCGGCTCCACGCATGGATTGCACCTGGCGAAACAGGCTTTCCGCTTCTGCACGCTGACGGCGAGCGTCGATCATCCGTTCGCTGGTAGCAGATAGTTCGGCCGCACTGATAGTTGATACACCGCCGATATCAACCAAGTTTTCCTGGTCACGAAAAGCCTGCAAGGTGTCTTCGGCTTTTTTCAGTTTGTTGCGCAGCTCGCCCATGCGGCTATTCATCCAGCTGGAGGCGGTTGCAGACATTTCCATACTGGCTTCGAGCTGGCTTTCAATAAAGCCCTGGGCCAGGGCATTGGCCGTGCGGGCAGCCATCCTTGCGTCGGCCATATCCACCTGTACCTGCACCAGCTGACTTTTCCCCTGGGGAGCAATAGTGATACGGCCCATGAGATTTTTTACTACCGAATCAAAGAGTCTGGACTCTTCTGGGTCCATGTCCAGTTCCAAGTCTTCCGGTAGTGTAGCGGGAATCAGTTTGGTTACACTAAAACCGGAAATCAGACCTTTGATGTCAATCAGCGGCTCGGGCTGTTGGCGCGGGTCAAATTCGGGATGGCTGGTCAGGTCCAGTTGCTGTACCACACGTTCAGCCAATGAGCGTGACTTTAGCAGCTCAAACTGGGTTTGTAGGTATTCGTTGCCAGCACCTTCAAGACCATAAACCTGCTCGATGGAAACGACCTTGGCCTGTTTCTGTTCGATCAGCATGGTGGTGATTGCGCGGTAAACAGGAGTAATGCTGAGCACTACCAATATGCTGATCATCATGACAATCAGGCAAAGGCCGATGATGCTCCATTTGCGGCGCCAAATGGTTTGCCATAGCTTGAGCAGATCAATTTCGTCATCTGTGGTGCTTGACTCACGGTCTAACAGATTTTTGACCGGTGCTTGTGCGGTACTTTCCATGATTTAATTCAGCTCGTTTTGGTTTCAGTCTGCTTGAGTCTGTTGCTACGCAGCACAAAAATCCGGTCTTGCCCTTTTTGACAAGACCGGATTTGAAAATGCTGTCTGATCGGGCTTAGAAAAAACCCTGGTCTATGTTGATGGTATCACCCGGCATGACCGGAGTGTCCAGGTTGGCCCTTTTCGGTTTGCCGTCACCGTCATCGGATACCGCGGTAATTCGATTGGTCGAGGCCCTTTCGGTCAGGCCTCCGGCCAGCGCAATCGCACGCCGGATGGTTAGACCGGGCTGATATCTGTAACCGCCGGGTTGTTTGACTTCGCCAGCGATAAAAAATTCACGGTATTCCAAGACGCTAATACTGATACGTGGATCGATTAGAAAGTCGCCATCCAGCGCTTCTGCCAGAATACTTTCGAGTTCGACAGCGGTACGGCCCTTGGCGCGTACTTCACCGATAAACGGATAAGAAAAGGTACCTGCATCAGTAAGGCGTATTTCGTCAAAGCTGAGGTCTGGCTCGCCAAACACATGGATGCGGATTACATCGCCTGACGCAAGCTTGTAGGTAGAATTGCCATCGGCAACCGCCAGTTGACTGAAGCCAAGCAGCATGCTGATAAACAGCGCTGCGAGATAACCAACGGCTCTCATGTTTTTTACTCTCTAGTAACAAATGGAACAGGGCAGACAGCTTAAGCTGTCTACCCTGCAGTACAGCTAGCTTACAGGCTGGCGTTGATGGTCAGTGCATAGATATTGCGCTTGTACTCTTCACTACGGATGTCTGAAGTGTTTTTGTTGTGACTGTAACCCAGGCCGATATCCAGCCAACGACGCATTTCGTAGGTTACGCCAACACCATAGGACTTCAGCTTGTCATCACGCTTGCTGGCATTGTCGTACTGGTATTTTTTCTTGCTGTATCCGGCCTCAACATTGGAATACAGGCGGTCTAGCCAGTAGTGTTTCCAGTCCAGGTTGTAACTTTGGGTCTTGATGGTGCTCGCGCCATCGTCACCTTCATCAAAGCCGCGGCGGGTGCTCAGGTTGAAGGTGGAATAGGTCAGTGGCTGCCAGCTAGTGCCGACTTCCCACATGCCCATGGATTTGTCCTTGTAGCCGGGCTGACCCTTGAAGGAGGAGCGGTCAAATTTTTTCTTTTCCCGACCAAGTTTGGCGTAACCACTGGTTTTTGCCGTGGCGTCCCAGGTTACACCTGCCAACAGGCCAATGTTCTTGGCGTCACGACGGCCATAGCTGTCATAGTCGTAATCGGTATAGCGACCTTCGAGCAGTACACGGGTTTTAGGGGCAACACTATAGTAGAAGGTGCTGCGCAGTGCTGTGGTATCACGCTCTTTGTCACGGTTGATGCTGCGGCTTTTACCGTGGTAGCGCAGCTCGTCATAATTCAGCGCGGTTTCAAGCTGCATACGAGCTGTGTCGGCACCATAGGTATAGGTACCACCGATGCTCTTACGGCTGTACTTATCGCCAATACGGTTTTGCTTGCCGGCAGTAGTAGAGGAAGTGGTATCAGTGATGCGGGTGTAGCCTGCTCCCAGATCAAGCTTGTTACGCGAGTTGAAGCGAAATCCTGCATCAGCGTTGAGATAATGGTCGGTATTATCGTCTTTGCGCTGGGAATGAAAGATATCGCGTGAAGCAGTGTATTTGAGCTGGTAGCCGCTTTTACGCGCATCGGCATTCAGCTGAAAGCTTGGAGCGATGGTGGTTATCCAGGAAGACTTGCGGTTGTCACGGGTAGCATGGATGTTGCTGTCGTGTGCTTCACTGACCTTCAGGGTTGGAGTGAAAATCACACCATCTGTTACCGGAATGCTTTGTGGCTCAATAGCCCAAGCGCTGGCACTCAGTCCGCTGGCAACAGCTACAGCCAACAGGCGCTGACTAAACTTGTTTTTCATTGAGGATTTGTCCTTTCCTGTACAGAGTTGACAGGTTATGCATGGTTACGACAACTATGATGCAAAAAAAATAGGCGGTTGCCGCTTTCGAATTGGTTTGTGTACGAGTTTGAAGCTGGGGCAGTAATTATCTGCCCCGATGCCCCAGAGGCCTGTCTTGATCAGTTCGGGCTGGCAGTATTGGTGCTGGTACTGCCACCGCCACCGCTAGTGGACGGGATGGCGTTGCTGTTCACGCTGATACCTGAATCGGTTGGGCTCCAAGGCGCTGCGGTTTCTTGTGCGCTTTTTGCAGCGGCTGCAATGGCGCTAGCCTGGGCGGGGGCAGCAACGGCTGCGGCTGCAGTGATTGCTGTGGTTTGAGCGGGATTGGCAGCAACGGCGGCAGCTACAATAACGGCAGCCTGGCTTGGGTTGGCTGCGATGATAGCCGCTACGGCTTCTGCAATCTGGTCGCCTTCAGCAGCCAATACGGCGGCTGCTTGCTCGGTAGTCATCTCAACACCAGCAGCTTGCAGGCTATTCAGGGTGGCTTCGTCAGCCATGACACTGCCGGCACTCAGTGCCAAAGCGATTGAAGCGGAAATGAAAAGCTTGCGCATTATCAACATCCTCGTTGGAATTTGCTTTACGTTGATTGAAGTGATTTTGATGGCATTGGGCTGTATCCAGCTGAGCTGGATGCTGAAAATCGCATCTGGGTATTACTGGATAATTGGCCTTGCCATGCTGTGATTGTCAGGTTGCGAAAATGTAACCTACTTAACTGAGATTTTCTTCTCTGCCAAGAGTACTATTGGTTCCGCTTCTGTAGTTATAGATAAGTGACACTTTGCCATACTATGGCTTTGTGATCAATTCTAAAGCCGTAAGTAACCTGCTCTTCCAGTTGTAGGCTGTGATGCTTTACCAGCTTTGGCAGCAGCCCTGCTTGACTGCAGTGATGCTCTGGGATCGGTTTGCAGTGTAGGGCATGTGCTAAACTTCGCGCCCCCTTTTATCATTTTCTTTGCACATGCCTAAGCAGATCACTTTCTTGAACCGTGCCCTTTTTGTTTTGACCTTGGCAACTCTCGTGCTGTTACCGTTGCCAGTAGGCACCAATCGGGACTGGGCCATCGGCCTGTTTGTAACGCTGATGGGCGCAGTCGGGCTACTTTGTGCCATGGCATTGTGGCGAGGCAGCATCCTACCAGCACGAGCACTAAAACCTGCTCTGCCGATGTTGGGATTGCTTTTGCTGACCCAGGTCTGGGTTGCCATCCAGTGGTTCGGCGGCATTAGCAAGGACCCGGGCGCTACTGCCGAAGCCCTTATTCTGGGGCTAGGTTATAGCCTTTTATTTTTACTCTGTGTCAGTTTGATACATAGCCGCAAGCGCATCACGATTTTACTGGCTACGCTGGTAATCAGCGGCACCTTGCAGGCTTTTTATGGCAGTCTCATGACCCTGACCGGTATAGAGTGGTTGCTGGCGACGCCAAAGAGCTCTTCCATGGGTGTTGTGACAGGCACTTTTGTTAACCGCAACAGTATGGCCGGCTATATGGAGCTTACCCTGGCTGCCGGTATTGGTCTTCTAATGGCCTTGCGTGATCGTGGCAACTTCAGCTGGAGCAAGGCGATCGAGCTGATTATGGGGCCCAAAGCACGACTGCGTCTGGCCTTGGTGATCATGGTGATCGCCTTGGTGATGACGCATTCCAGGGGGGGGAACGCTTCGTTTTTCTTTTCCTTGTTAGTCGTTGGCAGCTTGTTCATATTGCGCAATAAGGAAAACCGCTTACGCAATGGCTTGATATTGGCCAGCCTGATTCTGATCGATATGCTGGTGATCAGTCAGTACTTTGGCCTGGAGCGTCTCAAGGACCGTGTGCTCAATACCCGGTTGAGCGATACAGTAGTTAACGGCGAAGTGGTTCAGCTTGCCAATGAAGTCCGTGATGACGTGTTCATGTATGCCTTGCCGTTGGCAGCAGAAGCACCTTTGACCGGCCAGGGGGCCGGCAGTTTTGAGGTGGTCTTTCCCAGGTTTTCAGGTGAAGACATACGTGTACATTTTGATCTTGCCCATAACGACTATATCCAGTTTGTCGTGGAGTATGGAGTGCTGGGAACCTTGCCGCTGGCGTTGTTCGTGATGCTGGCTCTGTATTGGGCATTCAGGGCGCTATGGCACCGAGAGTCTCTTTATCGGAGTGGTGTCGGCTTTGGTGCTGCCATGGGAATTCTGGCGCTGCTGTTTCATGCCATGACTGATTTCAATCTGCAAATACCGGCTAATGCAGCAACCTTTATTGTCATGTGTGCGCTGGCTGTGTT
The DNA here is from genome assembly GCA_964555485.1 of uncultured Thiopseudomonas sp. GTDB lineage: Bacteria > Pseudomonadota > Gammaproteobacteria > Pseudomonadales > Pseudomonadaceae > Thiopseudomonas. Next base: position 8,418 of record CAZKTB010000011.1, read on the forward strand.
GGCAAACCATCACAGCAAGGACAGGCGTAAAAGGCGCAGTACTTTGTAACTTTTGCCTGGAGTGTGGTTGTTTTGATTGGCTTATCTGGAATCAATAGCGCCAAAACGCCGGCGTAAACAGTATCAGCAATGAAAACACCTCCAGCCGGCCCAGTACCATTGCCAGACTGAGAATCATCTTGGCGCTTTCCGGCAGGCTACCGTAATGGAAAGTGGCATCACCCAGTGCCGGGCCCAGGTTGTTCATGCAGGACGCCAGTGCGGAGAAGGCGGTGATAGGGTCCAGCTCGCAGGCGAGCAGGGCCAGCATCAGCAGGAAAAAGGTACCCATGTAGACTGCTGCAAAGCCCCAGACGGCCTCGATCACTCGGTCAGGTACCTGGTGTTTGCCGAGTTTTACCGTGAATACCCCGCTGGGGTGCAGCAAGCGCTGGATTTCCCGCTGTCCCTGGCGGAACAGCAGCATCACACGCATGACTTTCATGCCGCCGCCGGCAGATCCGGCACAGGCACCAATGAAGGCTGTATACAGCAGCAGATAAGGCAGGAAGCTGGGCCAGGCGCTGAAATCGGTGATGCTGAAACCGGTTGTGGTGGCCACGGTTACAACCTGGAACAGGGCGTGGCGCAGGGCGATGCCGGGGTTCTGATAGTGCTGGTATAGCAGCAGGGCCATGAATGTCAGCAAGACGGTGGCAGCAAGCAGCTTCAGGTAGAAGCGGCACTCGGCATCACGCCAGTAGGCCCGTGGCGAACGGTTGTGCAATGCCAGAAAGTGCAGGCCATAGTTCATTCCGGACAGTACCATGAAGAACACGGCAATCAGCTCGATGGCCAGACTGTCGAAGTGGCCGATGCTGGCATCGTGGGTCGAGAAGCCGCCAATGGCGATGGTGGCAAAGCTGTGACCGATGGCGTCGAAGCTGTCCATGCCGGCCAGCCAGTAGGCCAGCGCACACAGGACGGTAAGCCCGCAGTAGATCAGCCACAGGGTTTTGGCGGTGTCGGCGATGCGGGGTGACAGCTTGTTGTCCTTGATCGGACCGGGCATTTCGGTACGGTACAGCTGCATGCCGCCCACGCCGAGCATCGGCATGATGGCCACGGCCAGTACCACAATACCCATGCCGCCGAGCCATTGCAGTTGCTGGCGATAGTAGAGAATTGCACGTGGCAGGCTGTCGACGCCGGTCAGTACGGTGGCACCCGTGGTGCTGAGACCGGAAAACGACTCGAACAGGGAATCGGCGAGGTTCATTTCCGGCAAGGGTGAAAAATAGAACGGCATGGCCCCGAAGGTAGCCAGCACAATCCAGAACAGTGCGGTGATCAGATAGCCATCGCGTACGCGCAACTCTTCACGCCGACCGCGTACCGGCAGCCAGGTGCAAAGGCCGGTCAGCAAGGTAATGCCCAGTGCTAACGCAAAACTGCCACTGGCTGCGCTGCCGTCATACAGGGACAGCAGCAAGGGCGGCACATGGGTCAGGCTGAACAGCATCAGCAGGATGCCGAGAATGCGGGCAATGGCGGCGAAATGCACGGTTAAGGCTCCGGCCGTCAGAAAAAGCTGAGTCCGACCTGGAACAGGCGTTCCACGGCAGGGATGTGCTTCTTGTCGACCACGAAAAGGATGATGTGATCACCACTGACGATTTTCGTGTCCTTTTCTGCCATGATCACCTCGTCATCGCGGATGATGGCACCAATAGCTGCTCCACGGGGCAGACGGATCTCGCGAATCATGCGGCCGACAACCTTGCTGGTCTTTTCATCGCCATGGGCGACGGCCTCGATGGCTTCGGCAGCGCCGCGGCGCAGTGAATGTACACTGACTACATCACCCTTGCGTACGTGGGCCAGCAGCACGCTGAGAGTAGCCAGCTGCGGACTGATGGCGATATCGATGGCACCACCCTGCATCAGGTCGACATAAGCGGGGTTGTTGATCAGCGCCATGACCTTGCGTACACCAATGCGTTTGGCCAACAGGCTGGACATGATGTTGGCGTCATCATCGTTGGTAACTGCGATGAACAGGTCGGCCTGGTCGATATTTTCTTCCAGCAGCAGTTCGCGGTCGGAGGCGTTGCCCTGCAGTACCACACTGCTGTCTAGGCGGTTGGCCAGATGGCGACAGCGGGCCGGGCTGGTCTCGATGATTTTCACCTGACAGCGGCTTTCCAGGGCTTCGGCAAGTCGTTCACCGACCTGGCCACCGCCGGCAATCACCACTTTGCTGTAGCCGGCTTCAAGGCGTTGCAGCTCGCTCATCATGGCGCGAATACGGTGACGTGCAGCGACAAAAAACACCTCGTCATCCACTTCGATAACTGTGTTGCCGGTCAGCGTCAGCGGGTGGTCGCGGCGGAAAATGGCTGCCACTCTTACTTCGGTGTCGGGCAGGTGATTGCGCAATTCACGCAACTGATGCCCGACCAGCATGCCGCCATGGCGTGCGCGCACACAGACCAGCTGGGCCTTGCCTTCGGCAAAGTCCAGCACCTGCAGGGTGCCGGGGTTTTCCACCAGGCGCTTGATGTGGTGGGTTACTACCTGTTCGGGGCTGATGCAGACATCGATTTGTAACGCATTTTCGCCAAACAGGTCCTGGCGGACCAGATACTGGGTAGCGCGTACGCGGGCAATCTTGGTGGGTGTGCGAAAGAGTGTATGTGCCACCTGGCAGGCAATCATGTTGATTTCGTCACTGTTGGTGACGGCTACCAGCATGTCCATATCTTCGGCACCGGCCTGGCGCAGTACTGTCGGAAACGAGGCGTGGCCTGCCACTGTGCGGATGTCCAGCCGCTCGCCCAGCTCGCGCAGGCGCTCGTAATCGGTATCCACTACGGTGATGTTGTTGGCCTCGCTGGCCAGCTGCTCGGCCAGACTACCGCCGACCTGGCCGGCCCCGAGAATCAGGATATTCATGCCTGCCTGTATCCGTTGTTGTCAGAGGCGGTATTTTGCGACTGATGGGGATGGAGTACAAGTCATGATGGAAAGTGGTTACGGTAAAGGGGTCAGGTACATTTATCTGAAGATAAATGTACCTGACCCCTTTATCTCTATTGTTTTTGCAGCAGAGCGTAGTAGAAACCGTCATGTCCGTCGGGCTGGGGGAACAGCTGGCGGCCATGGGACTGGGCGATACCGCAGTCCAGGCCGGTATCCAGCTCCTGCGCATCCGGGGTGCGGGTAAGAAACTGTTCGATATTGTTGCTGTTTTCTGCAGGCAGGATCGAGCAGGTGGCATATAGCAGCAGTCCGCCGGGCTTGAGAGTTGGCCAGAGCCTGTCCAGTAGCTCGCCTTGTAACTGTGCCAGATCGGCAATGTCTTCTTCGGTGCGGGTCAGCTTGATATCGGGGTTGCGTCGGATCACGCCGGTGGCGGAGCAGGGTGCATCGAGCAGAATGCGGTCAAACTGCTGATCGTCCCACCAGTTATCCACATCCCGTACATCGGTAGCCTTGAGACTGGCCTGCAGTTGCAAGCGGTCAAGGTTGTCCTGCACCCGTTTCAGCCGTTCAGGCTCCAAGTCCAGTGCCAGCAGCGATTCCAGCTGTGGTTGTGTCTCCAGAATATGGCAGGTCTTGCCACCGGGAGCGCAGCAGGCATCCAGCACGCGCTGGCCGGGTTGCAAATTCAGTAGTTGGGCTGATAACTGGGCCGCTTCGTCCTGCACGCTGCACAGACCATCGGTAAAGCCGGGCAGCTGATGCACGTCGCAGGGTTGCTCCAGCCGGATGCCGCTATGACTGTAGTCTGTTGCACTGGCCGCTATGCCTGCCTGTTCCAGCTGTTGCAGGTACTCATCACGCGATACCCGCAGCGCATTCACGCGCAGGGTCATCGGCGGATGCAGGTTGTTGGCCGAACAGATCTCGAGCCAGTGTTCGGGCCAGCTGGCCTTGAGCAGTTTTTGCAGCCAGCGTGGATGGGCGGTGACCACTACCGGATCCCTTTCCAGTTGCGGCAGCAGTTCTTCGGCTTCGCGCTGGGCGCGGCGCAGCACGGCATTGACCAAGCCTTTGGCCCAGCGTTTTTTCAGCTGGTCGGCACAGGCGACGGTTTCGCTGAGGGTGGCATGGGGCGGGATGCGGGTATACAGCAGCTGGTACAGACCGATCAACAGCAGCGCCTGTACATCCTGATCGGCGCGGCGCAGGGGCTTGTCGACAAACTGTGCCAGCAGGATTTCCAGCCGCGGCTGCCAGCGGGCAGTGCCCATGGCCAGTTCACGCACCAGTGGCCGTTCATTGTCGGCCACCTGTTGCAACACATTGGGCAGACTGCCGGCCAGCGAAGCCTTACCTTGCAGCACGGCACCCAGTGCATGGACCGCCGCCAGCCGCGGATTCATTGGCCCAGTACCTGGCCAGTCGCAAAGAGTTCGGCACGGCCATTGAACAGGTCGGCAAAGTCCATGGCGCGGGCGTTGGGCAGTTGCAGGCGGGTCAGCAGCAGAGCACCTTCGCCGCAGGCCACCAGCAGGCCGTTGCGGTCAGCGTGCAGGATCTCACCTGGCTGGCCCTTGCCGTCGGCCAGTTGTGCGGCATGCACTTTCAATGACTGGCCCTGCAACAGGCTGTGGCAGACCGGCCACGGACTGAAGGCACGGACGGCACGCTCGATTTCCACGGCCGGGCGACTCCAGTCGATCAATGCGCAATCGCGGCTGAGCTTGTGGGCATAGTTGGCCAGGCTGTCGTCCTGGGTTTCCGGCTGTGCGGCACCGGCCAGCAGCAACTCGACAGTCTCCAGCACGGCCGGCGGGCCCATTTCGGCCAGGCGATCGTGCAAGCTGCCACCGGTATCTGTGGCGGCAATTGGAGTGGCCGTTTTCAGCAGCATGGGACCGGTGTCCAGCCCGGCTTCCATTTGCATCACGGTGACGCCGGTTTCGGCATCGCCGACCTCGATGGCGCGCTGAATGGGGGCGGCACCGCGCCAGCGTGGCAACAGCGAAGCATGGCTGTTGATACAGCCCAGGCGCGGGGTATCGAGAATGGCTTGTGGCAGGATCAGACCGTAAGCCACCACCACCATCAGGTCGGCATCGAAAGCAGCCAGCTCATGCTGTGCTTCCTCGTTGCGCAGGCTGGCTGGCTGCAGTACCGGAATATCGTGCTGTTGTGCAAGCTGCTTGACCGGGCTGGCCACCAGTTTCTGGCCACGTCCGGCTGGACGGTCGGGCTGGGTATAGACGGCTACTATCTGATGACGGCTATCCAGCAATGCCTGCAGGTGAGCGGCGGCGAAGTCGGGAGTACCGGCAAAGACGATGCGGGCTGGAGGAGTGTTGTGCTGGTTGGTCATGGGGTGTCCTGATAGGAGTGTTTTGTCATTGCCGGACTTGATCCGGCAATCTCCCTGATCTGTGTGTTTTGCGGGAGATCACCCAGTCAAGCCGGGTGATGACGTTTATATGAATCGGGTGGCGGCGGAATGACGTGCTGGATGGTGGCAAAAATTTTGTGGGCGGCAGATGTTGCACAAAGGAATTTGTCCCTGAGAAAACTGCCCTGCATGGATGTCGCGGGCAAGCCCGCTCCCACAGTCAGCGGGCGTCCAGCCGGTGCTGCTTTTCCAGTTTTTTACGGATGCGGTCACGCTTCAGTCGTGACAGGTAGTCGACAAACAGCTTGCCATTGAGGTGGTCGCACTCGTGCTGGATGCATACCGCCAGCAGGCCTTCGGCTTCCAGCTCGAATGGCTGGCCGTCGCGGTCCAGTGCCTTGACGCGTACGCGCAGCGGGCGGTCGACGTCCTCGAAGAAGCCGGGTACCGATAGACAGCCTTCCTGATAGGGGCCGGCATCGTCGGTCAGTGTTTCTATAACGGGGTTGATGAATACCCGCGGTTCGTCCTTGTCTTCGGACAGGTCCATGACAATGACCTGCTTGTGCACGTCCACCTGGGTGGCGGCGAGCCCGATGCCTGGTGCTTCGTACATGGTTTCGAACATGTCGTCGACCAGCTGACGGATTTCATCGTTGACCTCATCCACTGGCTGGGCAAGGGTGCGCAGGCGCGGATCTGGGTATTCAAGAATATTCAAAATGGCCATAAATATTTGTGTCGTATGTGTGACCTGTGTATTGGAATAAATCCGGTTTGCACTGTTAATATGGTGTACATTATTGCAAAAACAATGGGCTTGCGCCTGTTTGTTTATAACTGACGCAAGCTTTGCCGGAAGGGCCCGGGTGCTGTTGCAGGGCCGATAGTAATGTCGGATGTCCGCTGGTTGTCTGCTTCAGGGCAACATGGGCAGGGTGATGAGCGTATTGCCTGTTCCGGGGCGGATAATAAAAGACACATGATAAAGGGAATCACCACATGAGGAAAACCTTACTTGCCCTGGTGCTGTTTGCCGCCGGTGGTGTTGCGCAGGCAAATGTTGAACTCAACAGCAATCATCCGGACCAGTATACAGTGGTCAAGGGAGATACCCTGTGGGACATTTCCGGCAAGTTCTTGCGCCAGCCGTGGAAGTGGCCGGAAATCTGGCATGCCAACCCGCAGGTACGGAACCCGCACCTGATCTATCCCGGTGATGTGCTCAGCCTGGTCTATATCGACGGCAAGCCGCGCCTGATGGTCAATCGGGGCTCTGGTGGCACCATCAAGCTGTCGCCCGGCATCCGCAAGACTCCGATGGCCGAGGCTATCCCGAGCATTCCGCTGGAAGCGATCAACAGCTTTCTGCTGAACAACCGGATTATTGATTCTGTTGAAGAGTTCAACGATGCCCCTTATGTGATAGCAGGTGAAGCTGAGAGAGTAATGGGCGGACACGGTGATCGTGTATATGTGCGTGGCGATATTGAGGAACAGCAAAATTACGATATTTTCCGCCAAGGAAAAATCTATCGTGATCCTGTAACTGACGAGTTTTTGGGCATCAACGCGAATTTTATAGCTAATGCCAAAGTAGTTGAGCAGTTTGGTAGAGACGTGGCCGAGGAAGAAATCAATCCCTTGGAACTACAGCGTACTACCCAAGAGGTCAGGGCTGCTGACAGGTTGTTTAGCACTGAAGAAAGGGTTATTCGATCTACGTTTTTCCCGAGCGAACCGCCCGCTGACTCTGAAGGACTTATACTTGATGTCCCAAGGGGTATAGCCATGGTCGGCAAGCTTGATGTGGTGACCATCAACCTGGGTGAGCAGGATGGCCTGAAGGAAGGTAACGTACTGGCAATATATAAAACTGGTGAAACTGTACGGGATCGAGTGAGTGGTGATCAACTCAAAATTCCCGATGAGCGCTCAGGTTTATTGATGGTTTTTCGTGTTTATGAGCGTGTTAGTTATGGACTTGTGCTGCAAGCCAGTCGTCAGCTGGCTATTATGGACAAGGTGAAGAACCCCTGATGAACCATGCATGACCGGCCCTGATGGCCGGTCATGCAGCGCCTTGTGGCGCACCCTGCATGGATTAACCCCCTTCGGACAGGAAGCCGAACCTATGAATACCCCTTCTATTGCCGAGCTGCGTGCCCGGCTGCTGCTGAATGCCCTTCCGGGCATTGGTCCACAACGTTTTCTGCAATTGCTGGCGCACTATGGTGATGCCGAGGCGGCTTGTCGTGCCCCGGTATCCGGCTGGCGTGCGCTTGATATGCCTGAAGCGGCCAATTTGGCCCGAAAGGAACAGGCGATGCAGGCAGTGGTCGAGCGTGCATTGCGCTGGCTGGAGCAGGACGGCTGTCATGTGCTGCTACATGATGATGTGGATTATCCGTTGTTGCTGAGCGAAACGGCCGGTGCGCCGCCGTTGCTGTTTGTACAGGGTGATTTGCAGCTGCTACAGCAGCCGCAGCTGGCAATTATCGGTAGTCGCCACGCCAGTCCGGTTGGCGAGCAGCTGGCCCACGATTTTGCCAAAACTCTGGCCGCCGGCGGTTGCTGCATCACCAGCGGGCTGGCGCAAGGTATCGACAGTGCCGCCCACCGTGGCGCGCTGGCGGCTTCAGGACCAACCCTGGCCGTGGTGGGTACCGGCTTGCTGCGCACTTACCCGGCGCGCAACCGGCAGCTGCAGGCACAGATTGTGGCAGAAGGTGGCGCCATGGTTTCGGAGCTGCCACTGGATACCGGTCCCCATGCCAGCCACTTTCCCAGACGCAACCGCATCATCAGCGGCCTGTCGCTGGGGGTGCTGGTAGTGGAAGCCGGTGTCGGTAGCGGTTCACTGATCACTGCCCGCTATGCGGCCGAACAGGGCCGTGATGTGTTTGCCATTCCGGGGTCGGTGCATTTTCCGGGCAGCAAGGGGTGTCACCAGCTGATCCGAGAGGGTGCAATACTGGCCGAAACGGTTCAGGACATTCTGGAGCAATGGCAGCACTGGCAGCAGCTGCCGCCGGTCAGGGATGAGGTGATGGATAGCTATGAATCACATCCGGTGACTGATCTGTTGCGCAGCCAGCCGCTGAATACCGAAGACCTGGCCGTGCAGCTGGATGCGGACATCAGCGAGCTGCTGACCGAGCTGACCAATCTGGAAATCGACGGCCGCATCCGCCAGCATGGCGGGCAGTGGTTTTTCCTGACGTAGTCGAAGGCAGGGTAACGGCGCCGACTCCTGGATTGTCATTTAGCTTGTAACGTAGTTCAGCCCACAAACTGTCATTCCCCACGTAACGCAGTGAAGTCGCGGAATTCAGCGGTCATGAAACCTGCAACTGTGTTTTGTTTTGTGCGGGATGACAGCCTGAGGCTCTGGCTGATCAGATTGATTAATCAGCGCAGAACCTGACCAGAAACCAGATCACGAATGGTACTGGGTTGCTCCATCTGGCCCAGCGGAGCATTGAGTACGGCATCCAGCTGGTTGTGGAAATACTGCTCGACATGCAGCCTGCTGGTGGCTGCCGGATGTTTGGTCGGGTTGGCCGAGGTGGAGACCAGCGGCCCGGTCAGTCGACACAGCTCCTGTACCAGCGGATGATCACTAACCCGTACGGCAACACTGGCATGGCGTCCGCTGATCCATTTGGGTACCCGGCCATGGTGCGGCACCAGCCAGGTGTTGGGTCCGGGCCAGCTTTCTTCCAGCAGCTTTCGTTGCTCCGCTGCCAGCCCTTCCAGTAACCAGGCCAGCTGCCCGATATTGGCTGCCACCAGAATCAGCCCCTTGTGCATTGGCCGCTGCTTGATGTCGAGAATGCGCTGCACTGCCTGTTCATTCCACGGATCGCAACCCAGCCCCCAGACCGCTTCGGTCGGGTAGGCGATCACGCCACCCTTGCGAATGCATTGCGTGGCCCGGTGCAGTTGCCAGCGGCTGGTCATGGCTTAGTTGCCCGCAAGGCGGTCCCGCAATGCCTGCATCACCGGAGCGGTATCAGGCCGCTGGCCGGTCCAGATAAAAAACGCTTCGGCTGCCTGGCCGACCAGCATGCCCAGACCGTCCAGTGTGCTGGCCGCACCCTGTTCCTGCGCCCAGCGATTGAAAGCGGTGGTGTCCTTGCCGTACATCATGTCGTAGCAGTGGGTATGGCCGGATTTGACCAACGTAGGTGCCAGCGGTGGCAGTTCGCCGTGCAGGCTGGCGGAAGTTGCATTGATGATCAGGTCGACCGGGGTATCGATCCAGTCAAAGCCGCAGGCAACGACAGGACCCAGGTCGGAAAATTCGCCGGCCAGCTGTTCGGCTCTTTCCACCGTACGGTTGGCGATGGCCAGTTCGGAAGGTTGCTGTGCCAGCAGTGGTTCCAGCACGCCACGGGCAGCACCACCGGCACCCAGTAGCAAGATGCGCTGGCCAGCCAGTGTCACTGCATTTTGCAGCAGGTCATTGACCAGCCCGGCACCGTCGGTGTTGTCACCACGGATACGACCATCTTCCAGTTTGATCAGGGTGTTGACCGCACCGGCGCGGTGGGCGCGCTCACTGAGCTCATCGGCCAGCGCGAAGGCTTGCTCCTTGAAAGGCACGGTTACGTTACAGCCGCAGCCGCCATCGGCAAAGAATGTCTGCAGGCTGCCGGCAAAATCATCCAGCGGAGCCAGCAGCGCTTCATAGGTCAGCTGCAGACCTGTTTGTCTGGCAAACAGGCCATGAATGAAGGGGGACTGGCTGTGGGCAATGGGATTGCCAAATACGGCGTACTTTTGCATGTCAGATTCCGGCCTCCTCCAGCCAGTTGCGGTTTTGCAGGAAGTAATCGGTCAGGCGTGCTTCCTCGCTGCCGGGTTCGGGCTTCCAGTCGTAACCCCAGCGCACCATGGGTGGTAGTGACATCAGGATGGACTCGGTGCGCCCGCCGGATTGCAGGCCGAACAAGGTGCCGCGGTCGAATACCAGGTTGAATTCCACGTAGCGGCCACGACGGTAGGCCTGGAACTCGCGCTGGCCTTCGGTGAAGGGCGTGTTGCGGCGGCGCTCGATGATCGGCAGATAGGCCTCAAGATAGGCGTCACCGATGGCCTGGACAAAGGCGAAGCTCTGTTCGAAGCCCCACTGGTTGAGGTCGTCGAAGAACAGGCCGCCGATACCGCGCGGTTCGTTACGGTGCTTCAGGTGGAAGTAGCGGTCACACCATTCCTTGTATTCGCTGTACAGGTTTTCGCCAAATGGCTGACAGGCATCACGAGCCACCCGGTGCCAGTGCACGCAGTCTTCTTCCTGGCCGTAATAGGGCGTCAGGTCGAAGCCGCCGCCAAACCACCAAACCGGCTCTTCACCGGGTTTTTCCGCTACGAACAGGCGCACGTTGGCGTGCGATGTGGGCACATGGGGGTTTTCCGGGTGGATCACCAGTGACACGCCCATGGCCTGAAAGCTGCGTCCGGCCAGCTCGGGACGGCTGGCACTGGCCGAGGCCGGTAGCTGGCCACCAAATACATGGGAGAAATTGACGCCGCCCTTTTCAATCAGCGCACCATCGGTGATGACGCGGGTACGGCCGCCACCGCCGGCTTCGCGTTGCCAGGCATCCTCGACAAAGCGGGCCTTGCCGTCGCTTTGCTCCAGCTCGGTGCAGATGCGGTCCTGCAGGTCCATGAAATACTGTTTGACGGCGTCGATATCCAGGCTCACCAGCTTTTCTCCGTGATCGTTTTAGCTGGCAAAGCATAGCATGGTTGATACGGATGAACGGGCTGCTGTTTGCATCACCCTGTGCGCAGGGGAGTTGTTGTACGAAGGGGCTTGTCCCCTGAGAGAACATCACAGGGTTAAGGAAAGCGTCATCCTTTCACGGGGCAAGCCCGTTCGCACAAGCCTTTGATCTACGGTACTGCCTGCCAAGTAGTCGATAAAGCCCACCGCAGCCATTAATTCTGTACTAGAATAGTCAACTATTCTCGATTGAAATAATCATAGTCTGCCCCCATCTCTGACTCTGTTTCCTTTTTTGTTTTTACAGGTGCCCCGTGACCCAGATTGCCAACCCCCTGTTGCAGGATTTCGACCTGCCACCCTTTGACGCCATCAAACCCGAACACGTAGTCCCGGCCATTGATCAGCTGCTGGCCGACAGCCGTAAGCAGGTTGCCGAGTTGCTGCAGCGCAAGGACGGCTTCACCTGGAACAACCTGATACTGCCGATGGATGAAATGGCGGCAAAGCTGGGTCAGGCCTGGAGTCCGGTCGGCCATCTCAATGCCGTGTGCAACAACGCCGAACTGCGTGAAGCCTACGAGGCCTGTCTGCCCAAACTGTCCGAGTTCTGGACCGAAATGGGCCAGAACCGCGAGCTGTTTGAAGCCTACAAGGCACTGGCGGATAGCCCGGCCGCGCAAGAACTGAACGATGCCCAGCGCAAGGTGCTGGATAACGAGCTGCGCGATTTCCACCTGTCCGGTATTGATCTGCTGCCGGAACAGCAGGCCCGTTACGGCGAGATCCAGAAAGAACTGTCCGAGCTGTCCAGCAAGTTCTCCAACCAGCTGCTGGATGCCACCCAGGCCTGGACCAAACATATTACTGATGAAAGTGCACTGGCCGGTCTGCCCGAATCATCTCGCGCCCAGCTGGCGCAAGCTGCCGCCGAGAAAGAACTGGACGGCTGGCTGGTGACGTTGGAATTCCCCAGTTACTACGCCATCATGACTTACGTTGATGACCGCGCGCTGCGCGAAGAGGTCTACACCGCCTATGGCACCAGAGCTTCCGAGCAGGGGCCCAATGCCGGCGAATTCGACAATACACCGGTGATGGCGCGCACGCTGGAATTGCGCCAGGAACTGGCCGAACTGCTGGGCTTTGCCCATTACAGCGACCTGTCACTGGCCACCAAGATGGCCGATAACCCGCAGCAGGTGCTGGATTTTCTCAATGACCTGGCCGTACGCAGCAAGCCATTTGCCGAGCAGGATTTGACCGAGCTGAAAGAGTTTGCAGCTACCCAGGGCTGTACCGACCTGCAAAGCTGGGATGTCGGCTACTACAGCGAAAAACTGCGCGAACAGCGCTACAGCATCAGCGAAGAGGAAGTGCGTCAGTACTTCCCGGTCAACCGCGTGCTGGACGGTATGTTCCAGATTGTGCAGCGCCTGTTCGGTATCGAAATCAGCGAAGAACAGGAAT
>CAZKTB010000012.1:0-7707 GCA_964555485.1 uncultured Thiopseudomonas sp.
ATTGCCCGCGGCCGTGGTGGCCATTATTGGGTCAATGGTTCGGTCAACGGCAACAGCATGGCTTTCCTGCTGGATACCGGAGCTTCGTCGATTGCCCTGAATGAAGTTCAGGCCAAGCGGCTGGGCATTGATTTCACTGCCGGCCAGCCGATGCAGGTGACTACGGCCAGTGGCGTGGAGCGCGGCTGGCAGGTTAACTTGCGTAGCGTTAAAGTGGGCGCAATCGAGGTGCTGGGTGTGGAAGCCATAGTGCTGGAAGGCAGCTACCCCACGGATGCACTGCTGGGAATGAGCTTCCTGAACCGCATAGGCTGGCGCCAGGAGCAGGACGCCCTGATACTTGAAGCCAAATACTGATTTGTCATGAGGGGATTGCTGTGAAGCATTTTTTTGCCGCGTGCAGCCTGTCGGCTGCCGTCTTGCTGACCGGTTGCCAGGCCGTGGATACGACCCAGGGCGGTGCCGTGGGTGTGCAGCGCAAACAGTACATGTTCAGTGCGCTTACTACCGAAGAGATCAACCAGTCCTATGCGCAGATGTACCGTGAAACCCTGCAGGAAGCCCGCAGCAAGGGCAAGCTGGATACCAGCAGTGCCCAGGCGCGTCGCTTACAGACCATTTCGCAACGGCTGATTGCCCAGACGCCGTACTTTCGTGCCGATGCACGAAACTGGCAGTGGGAAGTCAACCTGATCGACAGTCCCGACATCAACGCCAACTGCGGTCCTGGCGGCAAGATCATTTTTTTCAGCGGCCTGATCAACAAGCTGAAACTGACCGATGCTGAAATTGCTGCGGTCATGGGGCATGAGATTGCCCACGCCTTGCGTGAGCACAGCCGCGAGCAGATGTCACGCGCTTACGGTATGGAGTTGGCCAAGACCGGTGTTGGCGCCCTGCTGGGCGTAGGTGAGGGCGGCCTGGCCATGGTCGATGTGGCGGTCAATTACGGCATGATGTTGCCCAACAGCCGTAGTGCCGAGACCGAAGCCGACTTGCTCGGTATCGAGCTGGCAGCCCGTGCCGGTTACGATCCCAATGCGGCAATCACCCTCTGGCAAAAGATGGAGCGGGCCGGTGGTGGTGCGCCACCTCAATTCATGAGTACGCACCCGGCGTCGGCCACGCGTATCCAGAACCTGCAGAATGCCATTCCCAAAGTGATGCCGATCTACCAGCAGAATCGTCGCTAAGCTTGCCGTCAGGTTGGTGCATCAAGAACCTGCACACCGCTACCTGATGGCCCAGGAGCCAATGCGTCCTTGCAGGATAGGCAAGGTTCTGCCGTTTCCGTAGAATGAGCGCTTTTGCGGTGCGGACAGGGTAATAATGGGGAAGCAGGCGGAGCAGGACAGAAAAAAGGGCGGTTTGCTGCGCTCGAGCATGGTGGTCAGCGTGATGACCATGCTGTCGCGTGTGCTGGGCATGGTGCGCGACATTGTGGTGGCCGGCTACTTTGGCTCCAGCCCGGCTGCCGACGCCTTTTTCATTGCCTTCAAGATTCCCAATTTCTTGCGCCGCCTGTTTGCCGAAGGTGCCTTTGCCCAGGCTTTTGTGCCGGTGCTGTCCGAGTATCGCGAAAAACGTACCCTGGCCGAGGTGAAAAACCTGGTTGACCGAACTGCCGGGCAGCTGGGTTTTGTGCTGACCATCATCACGTTGCTTGGTGTGGTGCTGTCACCCTGGTTGATCATGCTGTTTGCGCCGGGCTTTCGCTCCGACCCGGACAAGCTGCAGCTGGCTGGTGAGCTGCTGCGCATTACCTTCCCTTATTTGATGCTGGTATCACTGACCGCTTTTTGTGGCGGCATTCTCAACAGCTATGGCCGTTTTGCCGTGCCGGCCTTCACCCCGGTGCTGCTCAACCTGTCGATGATTGGTGCGGCGATTTTCCTCAGTCCGCTGTTTGACCAGCCGATCATGGCGCTGGCCTGGGGCGTCTTCATTGCCGGTGTTGCGCAGTTGCTGTTCCAGCTGCCCTTCTTGTGGCAGATCCGCCTGCTGCCGTTGCCCAAACCTTCCAAAGGACATGAAGGTGTCAAGCGCATCATGCTGCTGATGCTGCCGGCGCTGTTTGGCGTGGGTGTCAGCCAGATCAACCTGTTGCTGGATACCGTGCTGGCGTCTTTTCTGGTTACCGGTAGCGTGAGCTGGCTGTATTACGCCGACCGTCTGTCGGAGCTGCCACTGGGTGCCTTCGGCATAGCAGTCGGAACGGTGATACTGCCGGCGCTGTCACGTCAGCATGCCACCCAGGATCCACAGGCGTTTTCCGCTACGGTGGACTGGGCATTGCGTATGGTACTGCTGGTTGGCGTGCCGGCGGCGCTGGCGCTGGGTGTGCTGGCGGAGCCGCTGATTGCCACGCTGTTTCACTATGGCCAGATGACCGATATGGATGTGCGCCAGTCGGCACTGGCGCTGCAGGCCTACTCGCTGGGTGTGCTGACCTTCATGCTGATCAAGGTGCTGGCGCCGGGCTTTTTCGCCCGCCAGGACATGAAAACGCCGGTGCGTATTGCGGTGATCTGCATGGTAGCCAACATGGTGATGAACCTGATTCTGATCTGGCCACTCAAGCACGTGGGGCTGGCACTGGCCACCTCGCTGTCGAGCATGCTCAACACCGGCCTGCTGCTATGGGGCCTGCACAAGGCTGGCGTATATAACGCGTCACCGGGCTGGAAGCGCTTCGTGCTGCAGCTGGCAACCGGCTGTGCGCTGATGATTGCCGTGGTGCTCTGGCTCAATGCGCCAGTGGCCGACTGGCTGGCCTGGAGCTGGCAAAAGCGGGTGCTGGAAGTCAGCATTCTGGTTGTGGCCGGGATTGCTGCTTTTGTTGCCGGCTTGGGACTGACCGGCATGCGCCCGCGGCATTTGAAGCGTTAAGCTGATGCCGTGCTTGCTGTTCTAAAATGCTTTTTGGCAAATTTTAGCCAGGAGGCGGCTAGCTCCATGTCTTTGTTTAACGCTAAAACCCCA
This sequence comes from uncultured Thiopseudomonas sp., assembly GCA_964555485.1. Classification (GTDB taxonomy): domain Bacteria; phylum Pseudomonadota; class Gammaproteobacteria; order Pseudomonadales; family Pseudomonadaceae; genus Thiopseudomonas. The sequence goes on from CAZKTB010000012.1 coordinate 2,983, forward strand.
GTTGTAGCTTTCAGCTGCACGGAGTTTGTAGAAGTGTTGGTGGGTGGAGCAAACCTTCAACGCCATGGATGGCGTTGTGGAGCCTACATGGATGTACTTGCGGCGTGTTTGCGTAATCCATCCTCCAACACTTCTGGCACGAGCTTTTATGGAGCAGACACAAAAAAGTATCAGTCCACCGCCCCTGTTATCCGCACACGGCGGTCGGCTGCTGCGGTGGCGACTACTTCCACCGGCTTGCGTGCCAATACCCAGTCATCGATGTAATTCTTCAGGGCAATCAGCAGGCCCATTACCAGAAAGGCGCCAGGTGGCAGGATTGCCAGCAGGAAACCCTGGTAGTTCTCGAACACCACCCAGGTCCAGTTGGCTGCAATGGGGCCGAGCAGCAGGTGCATGTTGGCAAACAGCATGCCGGTACCCAGCAGCTCGCGTACCATGCCGATCACCAGCAGCACCAGGGCAAAACCCAGCCCCATGATGAAACCGTCATAGGCGGAACTGGCCAGATTGTTCTTGGCGGCAAAGGCTTCGGCACGGCCGAGGATGATGCAGTTGGTGGTGATCAGGGGAATGAATACGCCCAGAATCATGTACAGCTGATAGGTATAGGCCTGCATCAGCAGTTCGATACAGGTGGTCAATGCGGCGATGATCATCACGAACACCGGCAGGCGGATGGCTGGCGTTACCGCGTTACGGATCATGGAGACGGCGGCGTTGGAGCAGGCCAGTACCAGCAGGGTGGCGATGCCCAGACCAAGGGCGTTGACGGTGGAGTTGCTGGTGCCCATCAGCGGACACAGGCCGAGCAGTTGCACCAGGCCGGGGTTGTTCTTCCACAGGCCGTTGATGGTCAGTTCCCTGTAATTGACGCTCATGGCAGTTCCTCCGGCGTTGGGCTGTTCAGTGCCGAAGCGAACAGCTGTTCATGATGGGCATCGAAATATTGCAATGCCTTGTGTACGGCCCTGACCACGGCACTCGGGGTGATGGTGGCACCGGCGAACTGGTCGAAGTCCCCGCGGTTCTTTCGTACCTCCCAACCTTCGCTGTTGGTATTGGCCAGGCTCTTGCCGGCAAAACTGTAGATCCAGTCGCTTTTATTGGTTTCAATCTTGTCGCCCAGGCCTGGCGTTTCCTTGTGTTCCAGCACCCGGACACCGGCCAGGCTGCCATCTGCCGTGATGCCGATCAGCAGGCGAATGCTGCCGCCATAGCCGTCTGGTGCTGTGGCTTGCAGGATGATGGCCGTCGGCTGTTCGGCAAGAAAGGCCAGATAGGCCGGTTCCGGCTTGCGATTACCCAGCAGCGGATCATCCAGCAGCAGGGTGTGTTCCAGCAGGTTGTTGTCATAGCTGCCGGCCGGCAGTATCTGGGCCAGCGCTTGCAGCTGGGCCTGCTCACGGGCCTGTTCAATACGGCTGGCGGTGCCCTGTTGGATCAGCGCGACTATGCCCACGGTAATGGCGGCAAACAGACCCAGTACCCTGGCGTTTTTGCGAATCGAGCGCGGCATGCTGAGTGCGTCAGACATCACTGGCCCTCCGTGTTGAAGCCACGTTTGGCTTTCTCATGGCCATAGGCGCGGGGACGGGTGAAGTAGTCCAGCGTAGGTGCACAGAGATTCATCAGCAGAACCGAGAAAGCGACGGCATCCGGGTAGCCGCCCCAGCTGCGGATGATGTAAATCAGCACGCCGGCGCCAATACCGAACAGCAAGCGGCCACGGGTGCTGGTAGCGCTGCTGACCGGGTCGGTGATGATGAAAAAGGCACCCAGCATGGTGGCACCGCTGAACAGGTGGAACAGTGGTGAGCCATTGGATTCCGAGCCGCTGCCACCCCAGAAGATCAGGCTCATCACGAACAGGGCACCCAGCATGCCGGCCGGGGCGTGCCAGGTGTAGACCTTCTTGTGCAACAGCCAGAGGCCGCCAAGCAGGAAGGCCAGGTTGACCAGCTCGCTGTCACGTGACGACAGCCAGCCAAAGCCGTTGTAGTCATTCCAGAGCTCGCTGAGCGTGAGGCCGGAGTTGTTGCTCAGGGCGTCGAGCACTGTGGCCTGGCTCCAGCCATCCAGCCAGGGCGTGCCGGCAAACATGTGGGCCAGTCCGCCCGTGAAGGAAACTGCGTGAGGTGCCGGCCAGCTGGTCATGTCGACCGGGAAGGACACCAGTACTACCACATAGCCGAGCATGGCCGGGTTGAAGGGGTTCTGACCCAGTCCACCAAACAGTTGCTTGCCGAACACCACGGCAAAGCCGGTAGCGACCAGCAGCAGCCACCAGGCTGACCAGGGTGGCAGCGCCAGACCCAGCAGCACGGCGGTGACCAGCACGCTGTAGTCTTTCAGGTAAAAGCCGATCGGGCGCTGGCGCAGTTTGAGGATCAGGCTTTCAAAGCCGGCGGCAAACAGGACGCACAGCAGCACGTTGAACAGCGGACCCAGACCGAAAAACCAGCAGGAAACCAGCAGTCCGGGAATGGCCGCCAGAATGACCCTGCGCATGATGTTGCGCGTGTGGTCATTGCGTACTGTATGGGGTGAGGAAACTTGGCTTAAAAACATCTTTACTCCGGTGTGCCGGTTTCGGCGGCGGCCAGTGCCTGTTCGGCCTTGGACATGGCTTCACGCAGTGGGGCCAGCTCATCTTCGGGCGCTTCGGCGCGTTCGGCTTTTCTCAGTGCAGCCCTGGCCATGGCCAGTTCGATCTTGGCTTTCTTGGCGGCTTCGCTCAGTGCCGGCCGCGCGGCTTTGGCCGGTTTGTCTGCTACAGGCGCGGGTTCGGCCGCTGGTTCGCTTTCGGCTTCTGCCGCGGCCAGTGCCTGTTCAGCTTGGGTCATGGCCTCACGCAACGGGGCCAGCTCGTCGTCGGGCGCCTCGACCCGTTCGGCTTTTTTCAGGGCAGCCCTGGCCATGGCCAGTTCGATCTTGGCTTTCTTGGCGGCTTCGCTCAGTACTGGTCGTGCAGCCTTGGTCGGCTTGTCTGCTACAGGCGCGGGTTCGGCCGCTGGTTCGCTTTCGGCTTCTGCCGCGGCCAGTGCCTGTTCAGCTTTGGTCATGGCTTCACGCAATGGGGCCAGCTCGTCGTCGGGTGCTTCGGCGCGTTCGGCTTTTTTCAGGGCAGCCCTGGCCATGGCCAGTTCGATCTTGGCCTTCTTGGCCTCTTCACTTAGCACAGGTTTTCCGGGCTTGGCCGGTTTGGCGGCTGCAGGAGCTGAAGCCGGGGCACTGGACTCTGCTGCAGCAAGCGCTTTTTGTGCTGCCTCGGCCGCAGCTTTGAGCTGCGCCACCTGTGCATGCAGTTCCGGGGTGTCGTGCTGTGCCAGCTGTTTTTCCGCCTTGGTCAGCGCGACACGGGCCATGCTGGCTTCGATTCTCAGTTTTTTCAGCTGGTCGGCAGAAGGACCGGAGCCGGTAACCGGAGCCGGTTTCGCAGCGTCAGCCTTTTCTCTGGCAGCCTTGGCCTTGGCCATGCGTTCGGCACGGGCCTGGCGTTCGGCGGCCTTGCGCTCCTCTTCCAGACGCAGGCGTTCCTGACGGAATTCGAAGCGCTGACGGGCATGCTCGGCCTTGATCTGCTTTTGCTGCTGCTCACGAATGTCGGCCTTGGCCGAGCGGTAGTACTGCACCAGCGGTATTTTCGAGGAACAGACGTAGGAGCAGGCACCGCATTCGATACAGTCAAACAGGTTGTTGGCCTGCAGCTGCTCGTGATCGTCACCCTGGGCATAGAACAGCAGCTGCTGTGGCAGCAGGCCGGCAGGGCAGGCCAGCTCGCACTCGCCGCAGCGGATACAGGGCAATGCCGGCTCGGGCGCGGGCATTTCCTGTTCGGTACTGGCAATCAGGCAGTTGCTGGTTTTGATCACCGGAGCATTGAGGTCAGCCAGGCTGAAGCCCATCATGGGGCCGCCAACAATGACCCGGTTCATCCGGTTCTGATCCAGACCAGCCTGCTGCAGCAGCTCGATGACCGGGGTGCCAACCAGGCACTCCACGTTCATGGGTTGCTTGAGTGCGGCACCGGTCAGAGTGGTAATGCGGGAAATCAGTGGCCGACCAAGGTGGACGGCATCATGTACGGCAGCGGCGGTACCCACGTTCTGGCAGACAATGCCGATGTGTGCCGGCAGACCACCAGAGGGAACTTCCTTGCCAGTAAGAATCTGGATCAGCTGGCGCTCGCCACCCGAGGGGTACAGGGTAGGGATGCTGACCACATGCCACGGACGTGTACCCAGTGCAGCCTGCATGGCGGCAATTGCCTGCGGCTTGTTGTCCTCGATGGCAATGACCACCTGCCGGGCATTGAGTAGACGCTGTAAAATGACGGTGCCGCTCAGGATCTCAGCGGCACGCTCGCGCATCAGCATGTCATCGGCAGTGATGTAGGGCTCGCACTCGGTGCCGTTGATGATCAAGGTATCGATACTGGCCTGTTGCCCGCTGCGCAATTTGGTTGCGGTGGGAAAGCCGGCGCCGCCCATGCCGCTGATGCCTGCGGTACGGATGCGTTGCAGCAGCTGTTCGTTATCCAGCTCGTCCGGGTTGGCGGGCCGGATGTCCGGATGCCACTGGTCCTTGCCATCAGTACGAATCTCGATGGCGGCGTATGGCTGACCGGAAGCGTGCGGATAGGCTGCTGCACCGATACGCTCGACAACACCTGAGCTGGGTGCGTGTATTGAAGCGCCCAGACCTGCCGGTTTGGCAATCAGC
>CAZKTB010000012.1:7807-20947 GCA_964555485.1 uncultured Thiopseudomonas sp.
ACCTGAGCTGGGTGCGTGTATTGAAGCGCCCAGACCTGCCGGTTTGGCAATCAGCTGACCCTTGAGTACCTGCTCGCCTTCGCTGACGCAGGGCTCGGCCGGCTGGCCGATATGCTGCAGCAGGGGTACCACCAGCAGTTCGGGCAAGGCCGCCTGCTGAACGGGCATGGTGGTGGATTGCTGTTTGTTTTCCGGGGGATGAATACCACCGTGGAACTTGTGCAGGGCCCAATGGGTACTCATGCCTGATCCTCCCGGTCAGTGGCGATGATCAGCAGGTTGGGTGTTGCCGGGGGTTGCTCCCACTTCCAGTCACGCAGGTCGCCCTCGACCGGGCGCATCTCGATACAGTCGACCGGACAGGGCTCGACACAGAGGTCACAGCCGGTGCACTCGCTGACGATCACGGTGTGCATCTGCCGTGCGGCACCAAGGATGGCATCGACAGGACAGGCCTGGATGCACTTGGTGCAGCCGATGCACTCGTCTTCGCGGATATAGGCAACCTGTACCGGCTTTTCGCCTTCAACGGCGTCCAGCGGCTCGGGCTCGACGTCCAGCAAATCAGCCAGCGCCTGGATGGTGGCTTCACCACCGGGCGGGCACTTGTTGATCTTGTCGCCGTTGGCAATGGCTTCGGCGTAGGGACGGCAGCCGGGGTAGCCGCATTGACCGCACTGGGTTTGTGGCAGCAGAGCGTTGATCTGGTCAACCAGAGGGTTGCCTTCGACACGAAAACGTACCGCGGCGAAACCCAGGATGGCACCAAAAATCAGGCTCAGAACGGTCAGCGTAATGACCGCAATCAGGATCAGGCTCATAGCTTGACCAGCCCGCTGAAGCCCATGAAAGCAAGGGACATCAGGCCTGCGGTGATCATGCCGATAGCGGCGCCCTGGAAGGGTTTGGGCACATCGGACAGGCCGATGCGCTCGCGCATGGCGGCAAACAGTACCAGTACCAGTGAAAAGCCCAGGCCGGCAGCGAAACCGTTGACGCTGGAAGCGACAAAACCGTATTCGACACGGTTGGCGTTAAGCAGCGCCACACCCAGCACGATGCAGTTGGTGGTGATCAGGGGCAGGAAGATGCCCAGCACGCGGTACAGCACCGGGCTGGTTTTTTGTACCAGCATTTCGGTGAACTGCACCACTACGGCGATGACCACAATGAAGCTGATGGTGCGCAGAAACTCCAGATCCAGCGGCTTGAGCACATAGGCTTGCAGCAGGTAACTGGCAATTGCAGCCAGAGTAAGAACAAAGGTGGTGGCCAGCGACAGGCCGATGGCGGTTTCGATCTTTTTCGAAACGCCCATAAATGGACAAAGCCCGAGAAACTGCACCAGGACAAAGTTGTTGACCAGGATGGCACTCAGGGCTATGAGAACGAGCTCAGTCATGAAAATACAGCCGGAACCTGAAAAAATGGTGGCGATATTATCCTTTAGGCGTGCGCCTTGCACAAGCTTGACCCCCTGCAAGGCCAGAGCATTTGGCTATATGACGATAATTCTGCCTGTCTGGCTGTGCTCTCGGGCGCGGCGTGACCTGTTGTCGCGGGTCGCGTCGAAAGTATGATTGCGTGACTGTATATTGGCTGGTCGCAGGTGTAGAATCTGTATCTCTGTAACAATTGCATACAAAAGGTGTGAGCTTTTGAGTCTGTATCTTGCTTCTACTTCACCGCGCCGGCGCGAGTTGCTGGCCCAGCTGGGGCTGCCGTTTGTCGCGCTGGATGTGGCCATTGACGAAACGCGTCGCCCGCATGAGCCGGTTGCCAGCTATGTCGAGCGCATGGCCAAGGAAAAGGCCGAGGCAGGTTTGCAGATGCTGGATGACCCTGCCGATGCGTTGGTGCTGGCGGCTGATACTGTAGTGGCGCTGGAGGATGAGCTGCTGGACAAGCCGGTCAGTCGTGCACAGGCAGGTAAAATGCTGCGCAGCCTGTCCGGCCGTTCACACGTGGTGATGACAGCCTTTGCCCTGAAAACTGCCGACTCCATCCGCGTGCAACGCATCAGCACCACGGTGTTCTTCCGTAGTTTGCTGGAAGCCGAAGTGGACTGGTACTGGAATACCGGCGAGCAACAGGACAAGGCGGGCGGCTATGCCATCCAGGGCAAAGGCGGGCTGTTTGTCAGCTCGATTGCCGGTAGCTACAGCAATGTGGTGGGACTGCCGATGGCCGAGGTGATAGCAGCACTGCGTGAAGCCGGGCTTGAGTTCACCGGCTGAGCCGAAAACTTTTCCGTTTTATGTGGCCGGCAGGCTGCAAGACTGTTGCTGCAGTCTGAACCGGCGTTCGGCAGGATTGCAGCCTGCATTCTTGCAGCAGCCAATATCTTGCTGGCTGCAAACTGTTGACGGGTTATATCTGTTTGAGGCCAGCAAGGCCGCAGTGCAAATCAGCTTTTGCAGGCACCGCCACCATCCTGCACCTGCAGGATCTTCATCGTATTGGTACAGCCGACGCAGTGATGCACATCGCCCATGGTGAGAATCACCTGGTCGCCGGGCTGCACTATGTCGCGCCTGAGCAGCTCCCTGATGGCAGCATTGCACACCTCGCTTTCCGCATGCTCTGACGGATTGAAAGCGATGCTTTCCACACCACGAAACAGTGCTACCCTGGCCTGGGTCATGGGGCTGGATGAAAAGGCATAAACCGGAATAGTGGTGCGGATGCGTGTCATGACCAGTGGTGTGCGGCCGCTTTCGGTCAGCGCGATGATGGCCTTTACGCCCGGGTAATGGTTGGCGATATACATGGCAGCCAGCGCTATGCTTTCATCCTGCTGATCGAACACGCGGCCGATGCGGTGGGATGACGACTGCAGCGAAGGCAGGCGTTCGGCGCCCACGCAGATGCGCGCCATGGCGGCAACGGCTTCGACCGGGAACTGGCCGGCAGCGGTTTCCGCGGACAGCATCACGGCATCTGTGTGATCCAGTACCGCGTTGGCCACGTCGGATACTTCAGCCCGGGTCGGGGTGGGGCTGCTGATCATCGACTCCATCATCTGGGTTGCGGTGATCACCGCCTTGTTGTGGCGGCGTGATGCGGCAATGATCTTTTTCTGGATGCCGACCAGCTCGGCGTCACCAATCTCCACGGCCAGGTCGCCACGGGCCACCATCACCGCATCACTGGCTTCGATCAGGCCGGTCAGCACTTCGTCATTGTTCACCGCTTCGGCGCGCTCGATCTTGGCTACCAGCCAGGCCTTGCTGCCGGCTTCGTCACGCAGCTGGCGTGCCTGCAGCATGTCGGCGGCATCGCGGGGGAAAGAGACGGCAATGTATTCGAGCCCCAGCTCGGTGGCCAGCAGAATGTCCTCACGGTCCTTGTCGGTCAGGGCCGGAGCGGTCAGGCCGCCGCCACGCTTGTTGATGCCCTTGTGGTCGGATAGTTCGCCACCAACCAGTACGCGGCACTCGAGACTGTCAGGGGTGACTTCTTCGACCCGTAAAATGACCCGGCCATCATCCAGCAGCAGTTCGTCGCCAACGTTGCAGTCGGTGACCAGGGCCGGATAGTCGATGCAGACCCGCTCGCTGGTGCCGGCATCTTTCGGATGGCTGATGGAAAAGGCGAAAGGGTCGCCGGCTTGCAGCTCGATCTTGCCGTCGGTGAAGCGGGCAATACGGATTTTCGGACCCTGCAAGTCTCCCAGCAGGGCGACATGATGACCATGTTTTGCAGCCAGCTCACGAATGCGTGCCGCGCGCTGACGGTGCTCGTCTGGGGTGCCGTGAGAGAAGTTGAGCCGGGCAACGTTCATGCCGGCCAGAATCAACTGCTCCAGCACGCCGGGCTGATCACAGGCGGGGCCGATGGTGGCGACAATTTTGGTACGGCGCAGGGTCATGATGAGTCCTTGGCAAAACGGCAAACGGGAAGGCAGGAATGGAAAAAGGCGCTGCAGTGCAGCGCCTTTCGGATCTTAACGCTCCAGGTACTGGAGTTTGTCGGCTACGCCGTCCCACTCTTCGGCATCAGGCAGCGGGTCTTTCTTCTCGCTGATGTTCGGCCAGACTTCAGCCAGGTCGGCGTTCAGTTCGATGAACTCCTGCATGTCGTCCGGTACCTCATCCTCCGCATAGATGGCGGCAGCCGGGCACTCGGGCTCGCACAGGGCACAGTCGATACACTCGTCCGGGTGAATGGCGAGGAAGTTGGGGCCTTCGTAGAAACAGTCAACCGGGCAGACTTCCACACAGTCGGTGTATTTGCACTTGATACAGTTGTCGGTTACCACAAATGTCATGTCGGATTCTCCAGGCAGGTACGAGCTATTGACGCGGATACGAACAGCCCGTCTATGCATAAAACGGTGCTGCGCCCGGGCGACAGGCCGGGGCGCAGATCAAATCTTTATAATCCGCGGCATTCTAGCAGCTTGTGCCCGCGGATGTTAGAACCTGTCCTTCCACTTATATAACAATTCCAGGGCCTGACGTGGGCTGAGATCATCAGGGTTGATCTTGCTCAAGGCATCAGCCACGGGGTGTGGAGCTGTGGCAAACAGGTCCGGTTGCAGCGGTGATTGCATCTTGTGACCTGTTGTCGCAGCCGGCTGCTCCAGGCTCTGCTGTTCAAGCTGTTGCAGGTGTAAACGAGCCCGCTCAATGACAGGTTCAGGCACCCCAGCCAGCTGGGCCACCGCCAGGCCGTAACTCTGGTTGGCCGGACCGGGCAGCACATGGTGCAGGAATACGATGCGCTCCTTGTGCTCGGTTGCGCTCAGGTGCACGTTGGTCACATGGTCGAGCTGTTCGGGCAGGGCGGTCAGCTCGAAGTAGTGGGTGGCAAACAATGTCCAGCTGCGCAGCTCGGCCAGCTGTTCGGCTGCCGCCCAGGCCAGTGACAGGCCGTCAAAGGTGCTGGTGCCGCGGCCGACTTCGTCCATCAGCACCAGGCTGTGCTCGGTGGCGTTGTGCAGGATGTTGGCGGTTTCGCTCATTTCCACCATGAAGGTGGAGCGGCCGCCGGCCAGATCGTCACTGGAGCCGATACGGGTGAAGATGCGGTCGACAGCCGACAGGCGGCAACTGGCGGCAGGCACATAGCTGCCGATGTGGGCCAGCAGCACGATCAGTGCGGTCTGGCGCATATAGGTGGATTTACCGCCCATGTTGGGGCCGGTGATCACCAGCATGCGGCAGTCGTCATGCAGCTCGACATCGTTGGCGACAAAGGGTGTGGTCAGCACCTTCTCGACTACCGGGTGGCGGCCCTGACTGATCTGCAGTGCCGGCTCGTCGACAAATTGCGGGCGACAGAGGTCAAGATCCAGCGCGCAGCTGGCCAGGTTGACCAGGACGTCCAGCTCGGCCAGTGCCATGGCGCTCAATTGCAGCTCGCCCAGTTCATTGATCAGCAGTTCGACCAGTTCGTCATACAGCTGTTTTTCCAGTGCCAGGGCTCGACTCTTGGCCGACAGTGCCTTGTCTTCGAACTCTTTCAGCTCGGCGGTAATGAAGCGCTCGCTGCCCTTGAGGGTCTGGCGGCGAATGTAGTCCATCGGTGCCTGTTCGGCCTGACGCGTGGGCAGCTCGATGTAGTAGCCGTGGACACGGTTGTAGCCGACCTTGAGGTTGGCCAGGCCGGTGCGCTCTTTTTCCCGGGTTTCCAGGTCGAGCAGGAACTGGGCGGCGTTCTCGTTGATGTTGAGCAGCTCGTCCAGCTCGGCGTTGTAACCGGCCTTGAGCACGCCACCGTCACGGATCACCGCCGGTGGCGTGTCGACAACGGCGCGCTCGAGAGTGTCGGCCAGTTGCGGGAACTGGCTGATTTCTTCTGCCAGCTGCTGCAGCCGGCCATGGCTGCAGGCAGTCAGTGTCTGTTGCAGTTCCGGCAATGCGTTCAGGGCATCACGCAGGCGGGCCAGGTCACGCGGGCGGGCACTGCGCAGGGCGACCCGGGCCAGTACCCGCTCGATATCGCCGATATGCTTGAGCTGAGGCTGCAGGGCCTCGAAGTGATAGTCGGTGAGCAGGTGGGCAATGGCGTCCTGGCGCTGCTCCAGTACCTCATGCCGGCGTAGCGGGCGGTGCAGCCAGCGGGTCAGCAGGCGGGTACCCATGGCGGTCTGACAACGGTCCAGCACCGACAGCAAGGTGTTGTCACGACCGCCGGACAGGTTCTGGTCCAATTCCAGGTTGCGCCTGGTGGCGGCATCCAGCACCACACTGTCGCTGGCCTGCTCATGGCTGAGCCGGCGAATGTGCGGCAGGGCGGTGCGCTGGGTGTCCCTGGCGTATTGCAGCAGACAGCCGGCAGCACCCAGTGCCAGGCTCAGACCGTCACAGCCGAAGCCACGCAGATCCTTGGTGCCGAACTGCTGGCATAGTGCCTTGTGCGCGCTGTCGATATCGAACTCCCAAATCGGACGCTGCTGACGGCTGCGTTGCTGTGGCAGCTGGTCTAGTAGCGGCCAGTCTTCCGGTAACAGCAGTTCGGCAGGGTTGAAGCGGCCCAGCTCGGCCAGCAGGGCGTGCAGTCCTTTCAGCTCCTGTACCTGAAAGCGGCCGCTGCTGATATCTAGCACGGCCAGGCCAAACAGCTGGTCATCACCCAGGATGGCCGCGATCAGGCTGTCCTGGTGTTCATCCAGCAGGGCTTCGTCGGTCAGGGTGCCGGGGGTAACGATGCGCACCACCTGTCGTTCGACCGGTCCCTTGCTGGTAGCTGGGTCGCCCACCTGTTCGCAAATCACCACCGACTCGCCGAGTCTGACCAGCTTGGCCAGATGCCCCTCAACGGCATGATAGGGAATGCCGGCCATGGGGATGGCCTGACCGGCCGACTGGCCGCGTGAGGTCAGGGTGATGTCGAGCAGCTGTGCAGCTTTTTTGGCATCGTCATAGAAGAGTTCGTAAAAATCGCCCATCCGATAGAACATGATCTGGTCCGGATGCTGATTTTTCAGCTGCCAGTACTGCTGCATCATCGGAGTGTGTTGTAATTCCTTTGTCATTCAATGCCTTGTGGGTGATTTTGGTTTACGGAAAGCTGGGGTGATCGAACAGTCACTGTCGAGCTGGTCGCTCATTGTACAGGCTTGGTGGCGGCTTTTCTTCCGGTGCCAGTGCACTTGCATAGGTCAGGCTTCAGCGGCAAGCTTGCACAATATCGAGAGTATCGGGCAAGGCCTGTGGAGGAAAAATAGAAACCGAAGATGAGCGCCGTTATGCGGCTTTTCTGGCCCGGCAGGAAGCCGGACAGGAGGCCGAAGATCCACTGCAGCAGGTTAAAAATATCCGCAAGCAGCAGTTGCTGGTGTGTGATCTGGAAAAGCGCCGTGAAATGGCGCAGATGCTGGAGCAGCAGAACAAGGATGAAAGCAGCTAGTGGCCTGTGCGGCTGGTTCGTTAGCCCAAGCTTGAATGGCTGGACCAGCTGCCTGTTCTACTTGTTCTTCTCGCGCAGGGCACGCTGCATTTCCCGCTGGGAGTCGCGCTCCTTGAGAACGTGGCGCTTGTCGAAATCCTTTTTACCCTTGGCCAGGGCGATTTCACATTTGACCAGATGCCTTTTCCAGTACAGGGCCAGCGCGACACAGGTATAGCCCTGACGCTGGACGCCGCCAAACAGCCTTTCCAGTTCGCGCTTGTGCAGCAGCAGTTTGCGGGTACGGGTCGGATCGGTAACCACGTGGGTGCTGGCGGTTTGCAGAGGGGTGATGTGGCAGCCCATCAACCAGGCTTCGCCGTCCTTGAGCAGAACATAGCTGTCGACCAGCTGTGCCTTGCCTTCACGCAGGCTTTTCACTTCCCAGCCGGCGAGCGCAAGCCCCGCTTCAAAACGGTGCTCGATGAAATAGTCGTGACGCGCTTTCTTGTTGAGCGCGATGGTCCCTTTGGGTTGTTTTTTCTGTTTAGCCATAACCGCAGCATTATAGAGATAATCTTGCATTCTGGCGAGAGGGCAGGCGCAGAAATGGAAATGGGCGGGTGACAAACAAGTGGCTGTCGCAGTCCGGCAGCTTTCGGTAGACTGTTGCGCCATCAAGATTTGATGGACGTGATACAGACTGATGACTACCAAGATTAACCGCTCGGCATTGCTGCCCTTTCCGGCGCAGGCGCTGTTTGACATGGTCAATGATGTACTGGCCTATCCGGAGTTTCTGCCCTGGTGTTCAGCGGCGAAGATTCTGGAGTCTGACGAAGAGCAGATGAAAGCCGAGCTGACCGTGGCCAAGGCCGGCTTGTCGCAGCGCTTTACCACGCAAAACCGGCTGGAGCCGGGCCGGCGCATCGAGATGCGGCTGGTCAGCGGGCCTTTCAGCCACCTGCATGGGGTCTGGACCTTTCAGCCGCTGACGGATGAGGCCAGCAAGATCAGTCTGGATCTGGAGTTCGACTATTCAGGAGCCATCATGCGGGCCACTCTCGGTCCGCTGTTCAACCATGCCGCCAACACCATGGTGGATGCATTTTGCCAGAGGGCACAACAACTCTATGGATAAGGCAATGCTGGATGTGGAAGTGGCCTATGCACTGGCCGACAAACAGAAAATTGTAAGCCTGCAGGTTGCCGAGGGCACCACAGTGCGTCAGGCAGCCATGCAGTCAGGGCTGGAGAAGGATTTTCCCGGGCTGGACCTTGAGAACAGCCCGCTGGGCATCTTTGGTAAGGCGGTCGGCAAGCCGGACGAGCAGGTGCTGGAAAGTGGTGACAGGGTTGAAGTGTATCGACCCTTGCTGGCCGATCCGAAGGAAGTGCGCAAGCAGCGTGCCCAGCGGGCAGCACAGGCCAAAGAGTCCAAGTAGATCCTGTTGGTATGCGTGTGACTGCCGCCGTGTCGGCAGTCACAGGAGCAAGGAGCTTAGTACTCCGGAGCAGTAAGGTCCGGGTCGTCGGAGTAGGCGGCAGACTCATCCTGCTCGCCGAGGATGGCCTGGTCCCTGCTGATGCCGGGCATGTAATCGCCCTGCAAACCGGTAAGCCGGCCCTGCTGATCGAACATCAGACTGATGCGTTCCTGGCGGCGCTGCTGGCGGCCCGGCTCCATGCTGTAGAGATAATCCCAGCGTAGCGGGTTGAAAGTGTCGCTGATCAGTGGGGTGCCCATGATGAAGCGTACCTGCTGTGCAGTCATGCCCGGACGCAGCTGGTCGACCATGTCCTGGGTGATCACGTTGCCCTGCTGGACATCAACTTTATAGACGCCGGGAACAGAGCAGCCGGCAAGAGTGACAAGGGCTGCAAGGGCGATGCTGTGCAGTAAAGGTTTCTTTTGCATTGGCGACGAACTTCCACTATCGTTAGTTGTGCAATTTAATTTGACGGCAAAGCATACCTGTTCTCGGGTGTCTGCGAAACCGCACGTAATGAGAAGTTGATTATGTCTGAAAACGTTGAATTGCGTAAGGCTGGTTTGAAAGTCACCTTGCCGCGAGTCAAAATCATGCAGATCCTGGACGCTTCCGGACAGCGTCACATGAGTGCCGAGGATGTTTACAAGGCCCTGATCGAGGCCGGTGATGACGTGGGTCTTGCCACCGTCTACAGGGTATTGACCCAGTTCGAGAATGCTGGGCTGGTGATCCGCCACAACTTTGATGGTGGCCACGCCGTGTTCGAGCTGGATGATGGTGAGCACCATGATCACATCGTCTGTGTCGACTCGGGTGAGGTGTTCGAATTCTATGACGAGAAGATCGAGCAGCGCCAGAAAGAGATCGTAGAGGAAATGGGCTACGAGCTGGTCGACCACAACCTGGTGTTGTACGTCAAAAAGAAATGACCCGTTGCAGACATGAAAAGCCCCGGCAGTGCCGGGGCTTTTTCGTTAGTGGCTGGAATAGATCTGGTCGAAAACTCCGCCATCGTTGAAATGGGTTTGCTGGATGTCACGCCAGTTGCCGAAGGTTTCCTCGACCTGGATCAGCTCAATGGGCGGAAAGCGGTCGGCAAACTCGGCCAGGATTTTCGGATTGCGTGGACGCAGGTAGTTGTCTGCGGCAATGCGCTGGGCTTCGTCCGACCACAGGTATTCCAGATAGGCCTGGGCCAGTTCACGGCTGCCCTTGCGGTCAACCACCTTGTCAACCAGGGTGACCGGTGGTTCGGCCTCGGCACTGACGCTCGGGTAGACCACCTCGAAAGATCCTGCATCAAACTCGCGGGCAATCATCACGGCCTCGTTTTCAAAGGTCAGCAACACATCGCCGATCTGGTTCTGCATGAAGGTGCTGGTGGCGCCACGACCGCCGGTGTCCATCACCGGAACCTGGGCAAACAGCCTGCCGACAAAGTCACGGGCATCCTGTTCCGAACCGCCGTTCTTCAGCACATAGGCCCAGGCCGATAGATAGCTGTAGCGGCCATTGCCGGCGGTTTTCGGGTTGGGAATGATGACCTCGACCCCTTCACGCACCAGATCGGGCCAGTCCTGGATGTTTTTCGGGTTGCCCTTGCGCACGATCAGCACGGTGGCCGAGGTGAAGGGGGCGCTGTTGTCCGGCAGGCGTGTGGCCCAGTTCTCCGGGATCAGCTTGCCATGGTCGTAGAGGGCGTTGATGTCGGTGGCCATGTTCATGGTGATGACATCGGCTGGCAGGCCGTCAATCACCGAGCGTGCCTGCTTGCTGGAGCCGCCATGGGACATCTGCACCTGGGCCGGTTTGTTGCCCTGCTGCTGCCAGTGCTTCTGGAAAGCCGGGTTGTACTCCTTGTAGAAGTCACGCATCACATCATAGGAGACATTGAGCAGGGGGGCGGCCTGCAGGGTCTGGCTAAGGGTGAGCAGGGCGGCCAGGGATGCCGTGAGTACAGCTTTCATGGTGGAAACTCCGTAGCGGATTCAATGGAATGCAGGGAGTCTAGTGGGTTTTGTATAGCTCGCAAAAGAATAAATGATAATGTCTTGATTCTTTTGCGGTATAAGTCCGGTGATGCCTGTTAGCGGGGCTGGTATTGGCTGCAGGCATGAAAAAGCCCTCCGAAGAGGGCTTTTGTTTGTTACATGTTGGGGTAGTTTGGACCGCCACCGCCTTCGGGGGCAATCCAGGTGATGTTCTGTGACGGGTCCTTGATGTCACAGGTCTTGCAGTGCACGCAGTTTTCCGCGTTGATCTGGATGCGCTTGCCGCCTTCGTCATCTTCGACGATCTCGTACACACCGGCAGGGCAGTAGCGCTGCGCCGGCTCATCGTACAGGGGCAAGTGCTTCTCGATGGAGATGCTTGGGTCAGCCAGCACCAGGTGCACCGGCTGGTTGGCCTCGTGTGCGGTGTTGGACAGGAAGACCGAGCTCAGGCGATCAAAGCTGAGTTTGCCGTCGGGCTTGGGGTAGTCGATCTTCGGTGCTTCGTTGACCTTTTTCAGCTTGGCGTAGTCGGGCACGGTGTCACGCAGGGTGACGGGGATCTTGCCGCCGAAGAAGTTCTGGTCGATGTAGTTGAAAGCACCGCCCAGGGTAGCGCCGAATTTGTGGATGGCCGGACCGAAGTTGCGGCTGCGGTACAGCTCGTCGTACAGCCAGCTGCTCTTGTAGCTTTCGGTGTAGGCGGTCAGCTCGTCGCCACCCTCGCCACCGGCGAGCAGGGCATCAGCCGCGGCTTCGGCCGCCAGCATGCCGGACTTCATCGCGGTGTGGTTGCCCTTGATCTTGGCAAAGTTCAGGGTGCCCAGGTCACAACCGATCAGGGCGCCACCGGGGAAAACCATTTTCGGTACCGAGTTGAAGCCGCCCTTGGTGATGGCGCGTGCGCCATAGGCAACACGGGTGCCGCCTTCCAGATACTGCTTGACCACCGGGTGGTGCTTGTAGCGCTGGAACTCCTCGAAAGGTGACAAGTGCGGGTTGCTGTAGGACAGGTCGACAATCAGGCCGACCGCCACCTGGTTGTTTTCCAGGTGATATAGGAAGGAGCCGCCCGGGTTGTCGTTGTCCAGCGGCCAGCCAGCGGTGTGTACGACCAGGCCGGGCTGGTGCTTGGCCGGATCGATGTCCCACAGCTCCTTGATGCCCAGACCGTAGTGCTGGGGGTCGCTGTCCTTGTCCAGCTCGTAACGGGCCTGCAGACGCTTGCCGATATGACCACGGCAGCCTTCGGCGAACAATGTGTACTTGGCACGCAGCTCCATGCCCGGGGTGTACATGCCGTCTTTCGGGTTGCCGTCACGGTCGACACCCATGTCACCGGTCAGGATGCCGTAGACTACGCCATCGTCGTTGATCAGTGCGTCCTGGGCAGCAAAGCCCGGGTAGATCTCGACGCCGAGGTTTTCCGCCTGCTCGGCCAGCCAGCGGCACAGGTTGCCCAGGGAAATGATGTAGTTGCCCTGGTTGTGCATGGTCTTGGGCACAAACATGCCGGGAATCTTGCGGGCCTTTTCCGGGCCGGTGAACAGATAGATGTCGTCACCAGTGACCGGGGTGTTCAGCGGGGCACCGAGTTCTTTCCAGTCGGGGAACAGCTCGTCGAGGGCCCGGGTTTCGAAAACCGCACCCGACAGGCTATGGGCGCCCACTTCGGAACCTTTTTCAACGACACAAACGCTGAGTTCCTGGCCGGCGGCGGCAGCTTTTTGTTTGAGTCGGCAGGCGGCGGACAGTCCGGCAGGGCCGGCGCCGACGATGACGACATCGAAATCCATAAATTCGCGTTCCACAGGCTATCTCCTCGGTGTACGGCTTTTATTTTTTGTCTGTGGCCGAAGCGTTGTCCGCAGCGGCGTTGGGCATTATATCTACCATGGTACAAACGGCCAATGCAAACGATCGTTTGAATTTTTTTAAAACCTGTTTAGAATCGGTTGCAGGGATCTTCCGGTCGACAGCTGCTTGCATGGCATGCAAAGTCGCCCGGAGCCAACAAATACAATGATCATCCCTGATGCCCGGCTTGGTAGCATGACAAGCCAGATCCGGCGGTTTCATTGCAAGGTATTGTCCCGCTGGGGCAGTGACCGGCTGTCCCTGTATTGACCGCATATCAGCTTGCGTTCAAGATAGCAGGCGTTTTGTGCCTGCGGCGGCTCGCCCCGAGCGACCCTGTATCACTGTCCTGGCTTGCCTTGACGGTTTTTTTATTCACCGGAGATAACGAGGAATCCATGAAGATTCTAGTAGCTGTCAAACGAGTGGTTGACCACAACGTAAAGGTGCGCGTAAAGGCGGAC
>CAZKTB010000013.1:0-12978 GCA_964555485.1 uncultured Thiopseudomonas sp.
ATGGCTGCAAGGCCTTTAAGGAGATCCCATGCAACTGAAAAAACTGCTCGTGGTGATTGACCCCACCAGTAAAGACAAGCAACCCTCACTGGATCGCGCCAGCCTGGTCGCCAGCCGTACCGGTGCCGCACTGGAGCTGCTGATCTGCGATTACAACTCCGCACTGGAAGACGGCTTCTTCACTGACCGTGGTGCCCAGCAGCGGGCCCGCACCGCCCTGCTCGGCGAACGTCTGGACTGGCTAGAAGAGCTGGCTGCGCCACTGCGTGAAAAAGGCATCGAAACCAGCTGCAAGGTACGCTGGGGCAAGCCGCTGTATGACGAGATCATTGCCCACGTCAAGGAAAGCAGCCCCGACATGGTGTTCCGCAACGCCACCACCCACGGCACCCTGCATCGCCTGCTGTTCAACAACACCAGCTGGCAGCTGATCCGTCACTGCCCGGCGCCGCTGTGGCTGGTACGTGAAGGCGAATGGCGTGGTGAAACCGTAGCCACTGCGGTAGACCCGGTTCACTCTGCCGACAAGCCTGCCTCCCTTGATCATCGCCTGATCGAGGCCAGTCTGGAACTGGAAAAGAGCGGCATGAAAAGCCTGTACGTGCACAGCTACAACCCGCTGCCCAAGACCCTGGTACTGGAAGCCGAACTGGTTCTGGCCTACGACGACTACCTGGCCGAAGCCGAACAGCGTCACAAGGATGCCTTCAGTGACCTGTTTGACCAGTATGCCGTCAAGCCGGACCAGCAACACCTGCTCAAGGGTGTACCCGAAGAATCGATTCCCCGCTTCGTCGAGGAAAACGATGTCGACCTGCTGGTAATGGGTGCCATCTCCCGTGGCAACCTGGAAAACGCCCTGATCGGCAACACAGCCGAGCGCGTACTGGAAAATTCCGACTGCGACCTGCTGGTAATCAAGCCGGCATAAGTCTTTCGGAACTAATGGCACTTACTTAACGTGCTTGGGTACTGTAAAAGCAAATACAGACCACACCTGAAGCACCCAGAAGAGTTGTCATTCCGCGCGCAACCTAGTGGAGTCGCGGAATCCAGAACTTATGGATCCTGCGACTAGGTTTCACTTCGCGCAGGATGACAGCTGGGACTGGAAAAATTTGCTTAAGTAAGTATCTTAGCTTCCGGGCCCTGCTTTCAGCGGGGCCCATTTTTCTCTTTCCGCTTTTCAGCTGTACTTCTTTTAACAATGAACCCAGCCGCATGATAATGCTTGCCAGCGCCATCGCCTGTAGCGTGGCCGTTTCCATCTTGCTCAAACTGGCAGGCCGCTTCAATTTGCAGATCGCCCAGGCCGTACTGGTCAACTATGTCGTGGCCTCGCTGCTGACGATCGGTCTGCTTAAGCCTTCCACCAGCGCCTTGTGGCAGGCAGTCGATCACTGGCCCCTGCTGGCTACTCTGGGGCTGTTGCTACCCAGCGTGTTCCTGATCATGGCAGCAGCCGTCCAGCGTGCCGGTATTGCCCGCAGTGACGCAGCCCAGCGCCTGTCACTGGTATTGCCGTTACTGGCGGCCTTTATGCTGTTTGGCGAAACCGCCAGCAGCGGCAAGCTGATCGGCCTGGCTCTGGCCCTGCTGGCCCTGTTCGGCCTCATTCATCGCCATCAACAGGCAGGCGAACTACACAAAGGTGGCTCCTGGCTGCTGCTGGCAGTCTGGGCCGGTTACGGCATCATCGACATCAGCTTCAAGCAGATGGCCAAAACCGGTGGCAATTTCCCCGCCATCCTGCTGCTCTGCTTCCTGCTTGCCGGTGTTTTCCTGACCGGCTGGCTGCTGCTGCGCAAGACCCGCTGGCACCTGGCCAGTCTGGCCGGCGGCCTGTTGCTCGGGCTGTTCAACTTTGCCAATATCTACGCCTATATCCGGGCTCACCAGAGCCTGCCGGACAATCCCGCGCTGGTGTTCACCGCCATGAACATAGGTGTCATAGTGTTGGGCAGCCTGAGCGGGGTGCTGCTGTTTCGTGAACGCCTGACCCGCATCAACTGTGCCGGTCTGGTGCTGGCAGCACTGGCCATTTTGCTGCTGATCCCGATCTAAGGAACACTGAATAGTTACCTGCGTTGTCAGGACTGCCTCGCCAACATTATTCAGCGCTTCCACACTTCGAAAAGGAATGCCATGTCAAGAAAACTGCTGACTGCCGAAGGGCATGACAAACTGAAAGCCGAGCTGAATTATCTTTTGCGCGAACATCGCCCGGAAATCACTGCCATTGTGAGCTGGGCCGCCAGTCTCGGCGACCGCTCGGAGAACGCCGACTACACCGAGAACAAGCGCAGGCTGCGCCAGATCGACCGCCGCATCCGCTTTCTGACCAAGCTGTTCGAGGTAGCCGAGCGTATCGAGTACAACCCGGCCCAGGAGGGCAAGGTGTACTTTGGTGCCTGGTGCGAGCTGGAAAACGATGCTGGCGACAGCCTGCGTTTCCGTATTGTCGGGGACGAGGAAGTCTATGCGGAAAAGGACTATATTTCGCTCAGGTCACCCATGGCCCGTGCCTGTCTGGGCAAGGAGCTGGATGACGAAGTGGTGGTGCGTACACCTGAAGGTGAAAAGCACTGGTATGTGGTGGCCATCGAGTATCAGCAAACTGCAGCGGAGGATACGACTGACGTATCGGCACCAATGTAGTATTTTGATACAACCGGTTTTTCTCTAAATTAATACATGCATGCATGTATGCTGGCCACTGGCGGCTGGCAGCATTCTCCCAATAGAAGGAAACACACCATGAAAAAATATCTGCTGATTCCAGCCCTGTTCGCCCTGAGCATGGGTTTTGCCCAGGCTGCTGACAGCTGGCTGCCCACCCTGAAGACCGATACTCCCGAGCAAGGCTTTCAGCTTGCCATCAAGATGTCACGCATGGGCGTGAAAACCGCACAACCCAACATGGACGTGCTGAAAAAAGGCCGTGCCGACTACTCCGTTGACGCTGAAGACCTGATCCAGGTTTCCGGTGTGGTAGCCACCAACTTCGCTACTGTTGCCGCTGCCAACAACTACTGGAAGTAATCAACCGGTTACAGGCACCAAACACATGCCGGCCGGCTCTGCCCGCCGGCATTTTAATTGACCCGGAAGCAATTTTTTATTCATGTACATCCTGCAAATCGATTTTCCGTTTGACGGCCCTTTCGGCGACGACATGAGCACTGCCATGCAGCCACTGGCCAAAGACATAGCCACAGAGGATGGCCTGTTGTGGAAAATCTGGACTGAAGATGCCGACAGCAAACAGGCTGGCGGTGTTTACCTGTTCAGTGAACGCGACGCTGCCAAAGCCTATCTGGCCAAACACAGCCAGCGCCTAGCGGCAGCCGGCGTACGTGACATCCGCAGCCGCATCTTTGCTGTCAACCAGCCCCTTAGCCTGATCGACCGTGCCCCGCTATGAGCAGACTTGAAGAAATCCTTGCCCAGAACAAACGCGACTCAGAACGCGGTTATCGCGAAAAAGCCCTGCGCATGTATCCGCACTTCTGTGGCCGTTGCGGCCGCGAATTCAGCGGCCGGCGCTTGAGCGAGCTGACCGTGCACCACCGTGACCACAATCACGACAACAACCCGCCGGACGGCTCCAACTGGGAGCTGCTGTGCCTGTATTGCCACGACAACGAGCACCAGCGCCAGGTTGATCTGCACTATCAGAAAGAGGAAGCCGCCGGCCAGAAAGGCCCGCAGCAAACCTACAAGGGTCTGGCCGGACTGGCCGACCTGCTCAAGCAGAAGCCGGAATAACGCCCGCTTTTGCCGGTTGACCTACTCAAGCCGATGAGCTGGTTCTGGCAGCAGACGAGCAATAACTGCTGCTACAGAAACCTGCCCTTTCGGTTTTCGATACGAAATTCCAGCGAGGCCGCACGATAACCACTGCGCAGCTGCGGCAATGGCAGGCAATGCTCCCAGTGCTGGCCTGCTGCCAGTGGCGTGTCGTCACCATAGGAAGGGTTATTGTAACGCTCCTCGACCAGATTGACGCGCTCACCGGGGCGGTAAGCGGCAATGCGCCAGCTCAGGCTTTCCAGCGCCCGGTCACTGGTGTTGTCAATGCGCACCAGCAGCGGCAAGTCGGCCGGACACTGCTGCGGCGCATATTCAAGACTCATCTGCAGCTGCGCCAGCAACTCTTCGTTGCCCTTTTCCTGCCACTGCACCCATGCCGCCAGCCCCAGTAAAACACACAGCAAAGGCAGGGCCACAGCCAGGGTGCGCTTCGGGTACTTGAACAGCAGCGCCAGCCAGGTCAGGACGGGAATCAGTGGCGGCAGCATGCTCAGCCTTCCGCATGATCACGCAGGAACACCAGATGATCCGGCCTGGACTGTTCCTCGCTGAAGTAGTAGCCGTCAACAGCAAACTTGCGTAGCTCACCCACCGAGCTGACGCGATTCTGGATGACATGACGCGCCATCAGGCCACGGGCCTTCTTGGCGTAGAAGCTGATGATCTTGTATTCGCCGTTTTTCTGATCCTTGAAGTCGACATTGACCAGCGGCGCTTTCAGTCTGGCCGGTTTGACCGCCTTGAAATACTCGTTGGACGCCAGGTTGAGCAGCGTACTCAGCCCCTGTTCTTCCATGTAGGCGTTCAGCGTATCTGTCAGGCTGTCACCCCAAAACTCGTAAAGGTTCTTGCCGCGGGGATTTTCCACCCTGGTACCCATTTCCAGCCGATACGGCTGCATCAGGTCCAGCGGACGCAGCAGCCCGTACAAGCCGGACAGCATGCGCAGATGCGTTTGTGCATAGTCCAGCTCGTCGGCAGTCAGGCTTTCAGCATCCAGGCCGGTATAGACATCGCCCTTGAACGCCAGCAACGCCTGCTTGGAGTTCTCTATGGTGAATTCGGGCTGCCATTCGGCAAAGCGTGCCACATTGAGGCCGGCCAGCTTGTCGGAGATTTTCATCAGCTTGCCCAGCTCAACTGGCGTGTAAGCGCGCATCACCTCGACCAGTTGCTGCGCTTCGGCCACAAACTGCGGCTGCGTGCTCTTGTCGGTAACGGGCGGGGTTTTGTAATCCAGCGTCTTGGCCGGGGAAATAACCATCAACATCGGTCAGCTTTCCTGATCTGCAAGGTTAGTATTCGGTTGCTTGCCGCAAGTATACGCAGGCAACCGGTATTTTGCAGAAACCCTTGCCGGCAAACGCCCGGCTCCGGCCACCGCTGTACCGCCCCAAAAAGCCTGACAGATTTATTCTGCCAGCTCCTCTACCCAGCCCTTCATCACTTCATTCATCTGCGGGTTCGGCGCTTCCATGAAGGAAATGGCAAAGCTGTCATCCAGTTCGCAGACGCCGATCGAACGCGGACGTACCGCCATGGCTTCAGGGCTGGGCAACTTGATGCCAAAACAGAACACCAGATGCTTGGCAGCGTGGATATTGGCAGCAATTTCGCCCTCCGGCAGCGAACTGGTATGGGCATGGTGGTCGAACAGGCCGATCATGCAGCTGACCGGATTGGCTTCGACCCTGGCTTCAAGCACCGCAAGAATTTCATCAACGCTGGTAAAGCGGCTGCCGGCCTTGGGCAGCGTCTTGGTGTAAACCGGATACTTGTCCATGAACTGGGAATATTTCATCTGTTTTCTCCAAACGGTCAAAACCTAATTATATTGTTTTGCATACTGTGCTGCAAAGGATGGTTGCCTTCGCAGCTTTCGTACGCCTAAAGATGTACCTGCGCAAGCCTGGGCAACAGGTTACTATCAGTAACACTTTTACAGATGAATTCATCCATGCATATTTACCGCCTGATTCTGCTGCTGGTTATCGGCATCTATCTGTTTTCACCGGCCATCATGGACTGGTGGACAAGCAGTACCGACCCCTGGTATCGCCCTTATCTGCTGTGGCTGTCACTGATCACCCTGACATTTTTTCTGCAAGGCAAGCGTGATGGCGAAACCTTTTAACCCGCTGCTCCGCGCAGCCGCCAATTTTCGGGCTGCGTGCGCATGACCTTCAGCATTCTTCAGCTCACCGGTCTGAGCATCGGTTATCTGTTGACCCTGTTCGCCAGCGCCTGGCTGGCAGAGAAAAACCTGCTGCCACGCAAGCTGGTGCGCCATCCGCTGGTTTATGTGTTGTCGCTGGGCATCTATATCAGTGCCTGGGCGTTTTATGGCGCGGTCGGACTGGCTCATCAATATGGTTATGGCTTTCTCGCCATCTACCTGGGCATTTCCGGTACATTTTTGCTGGCACCGGTTCTGCTTTATCCGCTGCAGCGTCTGACCCGTACGCACCAGCTGGCTTCACTGGCCGACCTGTTCGCCTTCCGTTTTCATAGCACCGCAGCCGGAACATTGACCACTCTGGGTCTGCTGCTGTGTACGCTGCCACTGCTGGCGCTACAGATTCAGGCTGTGGCCGATACCGCCCAGCTGCTGACCGGTGAAACAGCCCAGGAAAACATTGCCCTGGTGTTTTGCCTGGTCATCACACTGTTCTCCATCCTGTTCGGCGCGCGTCACGTTGCCACCAGGGAAAAGCACCAGGGCGTGGTGTTTGCCATGGCTTTTGAGTCGCTGCTCAAGCTGCTGGCAATCCTGGCCGTTGCCGGCTGGCTGCTGTTCGATGTCTTCGGCAGTCCGGCGGGACTGCAACAATGGCTGAACGAAAACCGGGATCTGCTGGCACAGCTGCAACAACCCATGGAAGACGGCCAATGGCGCATTCTGTTGCTGTTGTTCTTCAGTGCGGTAATCGTCATGCCGCACATGTTCCATATGACATTTACCGAGAACCTCAACCCTCGCGCCCTGATCAGTGCCGGCTGGGGTTTGCCGCTGTTTCTGCTGCTGATGAGCTTGCCGGTTCCGGTGATTCTCTGGGCTGGCCTCAAGCTGGGCATAAGTGGCGAAGCCCAGTATTTTTCCATCGGCATCAGTCAGCAGCTGAATAACGATACCCTGGCCCTGCTGACGTTCATGGGCGGCATGTCGGCCGCCAGCGGCGTCATCATCGTCTGTACCATCGCGCTGTCCGGCATGGTGCTCAACCACCTGGTTCTGCCTTTTTATCAGCCACCGACCAAAGGCAATATCTACGGCTGGATCAGGTGGACCCGTCGTCTGCTCATTGCAGCCATCATCATGGCCGGTTTTGTCGTCTATCAGCTGCTGGAATCAAGGCATCTGCTGAACAGCCTGGGAGTCATTTCCTTTGCCGGCGGCATGCAGTTTTTACCGGGCGTAATGGCCCTGCTGTACTGGCCCAGAGCCAACCGTAACGGCTTCATGGCCGGCACCCTGAGTGGCGTGCTGATCTGGTTCTACTGCATTCTGCTGCCGGTGATAGGCGTTGACACTTCCCTGTCCCTTGCCGGCCTGGAGCTGCAATTTGGCGAACATAACTGGCAACAGGCAGCCGCAGCAGCCCTGGTCGTCAACAGCCTGGTTTTCGCCCTGGTTTCGCTGCTGAGCAAAACCCGCCAGGAGGAGCAGCGCAGCCTGCAGGCCTGTCTGGTCAACCGCCCGCGCTTGCCGGAAAGCCGCCGCCTGCAAGCCGGCTCGCCCCACGAATTTGCCTTTGCCCTGGCCAAGCCGCTGGGCAGCATTGCCGCCCAGCGTGAAGTGCAGCGGGCACTGGCCGACCTGCAGCTGACAGCAGACGAAGGCCGTCCCTTTGCCCTGCGCCGCCTGCGTGACCGTATCGAAGCCAACCTGTCCGGCCTGCTTGGGCCGGGCGTGGCCCGGGATCTGGTTTCCAGCTTTCTGCCCTACCAGAACGCCAGCACCGGCTATGTCACCGAAGACATCCATTTCATCGAAAACCGTCTGGAAGACTACCGTTCACGGCTGACCGGCCTGGCTGCTGAACTGGATGCGGTACGTCGTCACCACCGCCAAACCCTGCATAACCTGCCGCTGAGTGTCTGTGCACTATCACGGGATGCCGAGGTCACGCTGTGGAACCTGGCCATGGAAAACCTGACCGGCATCGCCGCTTCCAGGGTACTGGGCTCGTCACTGGAAAGCATTGACCAGCCTTGGCGCCAGCTGCTGGTCGACTTCAGCCGTGGCAACGACAACCATCTGCACAAAAAACATTTCGCCTGCAGCTTACAGTCACGCTGGCTCAACCTGCACAAGGCCGCCATTGCCGAGCCCGGCGCTCCCGGCGACAGCGGCATGGTCTTGCTGATTGAAGACATCACCGAAAACCGCCAGCTGGAAGACCAGCTGATCCACACCCAGCGTCTGGCCTCGCTGGGCCGTCTGGCCGCCGGTGTTGCCCACGAAATAGGCAATCCGGTCACCGGCATTGCCTGCCTGGCGCAAATCATCGAGGAAGAACGCATCGATGATGAGGAACTGCAGGAAATCAGCGGCCAGATCATCGACCAGACCAAACGCATCACCCGTATCGTGCAGTCAATGATGAGTTTCTCTCGCAGCGGCCAGCCACATCAGCATGCTAACGAACCGCTCTGCTGGCTGGAAGTTTGCAAAGAAGCAGTGAACCTCTTATCGTTGAACCTTGATGCGCGTCCTGTGGAGTTTCGTAACCTCTGTGCCCCTGAACACTGGGTCAAGGGCGATCCGCAACGCCTGCATCAGGTGGTAGTCAACCTGCTGGGCAATGCCAGGGATGCCAGCCCCGAAGGCGGCCTGATCCTGATGGAAACCCGTGAGCACGGTCGCTGGATCGAACTGTGCATCACCGATCAGGGTTGCGGAATTCCCGCAGAACACCAGCAACAGCTGTTCGAGCCTTTTTTCACCACCAAGGACCCGGGCGAAGGAACCGGACTTGGCCTGGCCATGGCCTATTCCATTGTCAGGGAGCACCAGGGTGATATCCGCGTCACCAGCCCGGTAGCGGGCACAACCGGCGGAACCTGTTTTTGTATCCGGCTACCGCGCCACTTTCCAACAACAACCATGTAGCGGTTCCCGGCCTTGACGGCAACATTCCGGAGTTAGAGAGAATATTGATGTCCCACATCCTCATTGTTGAAGACGAGCCCATCATCCGCTCGGCCCTCAAGCGTCTGTTGGAGCGCAACGACTACCGGGTAAGCGAGGCCGGCTCGGTGCAGGAAGCCCTGGAAGGTTTCGACACCGCCGGCTACGACATGGTGATCAGCGATCTGCGTCTGCCCGGCGCCCCGGGCACCGAGATGATCCAGCACGCCGGCAAGATCCCAGTGCTGATCATGACCAGCTATGCCAGCCTGCGTTCCGCGGTGGACAGCATGAAGCTCGGTGCCATGGACTACATCGCCAAACCTTTTGACCACCAGGACATGCTGGCAACCGTGGCCCGCATCCTCAGCGAACGCCAGCAGACCGCTGCCGACGAACAGCCTGTCGACACTGAAACGGCAACCGGCAAGCCAGCCAGCGAAGACAATCAGGACATCGGCATCATCGGCAGCAGCCCGGCCATGCAGACCCTGTTTGGCAAGATCCGCAAAGTCGCCCCGGCCGATGCCAACGTCCTGATCCAGGGCGAGTCCGGTACCGGCAAGGAGCTGGTGGCCCGCGCTCTGCACAACCTGTCGGCCCGTGCCGACGCGCCGATGATTTGCGTCAACTGCGCTGCCATTCCGGAAAGCCTGATCGAGTCCGAGCTGTTCGGTCACGAGAAAGGTGCCTTCACCGGTGCCGACAGGGCCCGTGCCGGGCTGGTGGAAGCGGCCGACGGCGGCACCCTGTTCCTGGACGAAATCGGCGAGCTGCCACTGGAGGCCCAGGCCCGCCTGCTGCGCGTGCTGCAGGAAAGCGAGATCCGCCGGGTCGGCTCCACCCAGTCGCAGAAAGTCAGCATCCGCCTGATTGCCGCCACCCACCGCGATCTCAAGGCATTGGCGGCCGAAGGCAAGTTCCGTGAGGACCTCTACTACCGTCTGCACGTGATCGCACTGAGCCTGCCGGCACTGCGTGAGCGCGGGGATGACATCAGCGAGATTGCCGTGGCCCTGCTTGAGCGCCAGCGCCTCAAGGCGCGCCGCGAAGAAGCCATGCATTTCACCAAGGAATGCCTGGAAGCCATGCACCGTTACCACTGGCCCGGCAACGTGCGCGAGCTGGAAAACGCCATTGAACGTGCGGTGATCCTGTGTGAAGGCAACAGCGTGACCCTGGACCTGCTGGGTATCGATGTTGACCTTGAGCAGCCGGCACGCCAGGCCACTGTGGCACAGAGCCCGACCGGCCTGTCACTGGAAGACTACTTTCAGCAGTTCGTGCTGGAGCATCAGGACCAGATGACTGAAACCGAGCTGGCCAGCCGTCTTGGCATCAGTCGCAAATCCCTGTGGGAGCGCCGCCAGCGCATGGGCATTCCACGGCGCAAGGCTGGTGCAGAAGTTGAAGACGAGCGCTAGAAACTGACAGGTTTTGTGCCTGCAGCATTGGGTATGAATTGCGCAAACAGGGTAAAAGTTTTTCACTCAGGATCTGCAATGCCGGCAGATTGCACAAAGCCCATAGCGTCAGTGGGGGCCGGGTACGGCAAGGCCTTAGCCGCCATGGATGGCGGCTTGGAGCTTACATGGACGTACTTGCAGCGTCCCTGCAGTATCCGGACCCCACTGATGCAAACACTGTTCCCTCCAAGCCAACCCTCCCCGGTCTGCGTATAATGACCGGCCGTTTCGCATAACCGGATAGCACACACATGAGTCGTTTTTTCCAGGACCTGTCCATCATGATCCGCGCCAACCTCTGGTTGGTACCGGTACTGGGCGCGCTGGTTGCCGCCCTGTTCTACTTTGTCGCGCCGCCGCCGCCCATGTCGGCGACCATGAGCACTGGCGCCGAATCCGGCGGCTATCATGCTTTTGCCCTGCGTCTGCAGGAAGAGCTGGCCCGCGAGCACTTTGAGCTAAAGCTGGTCAACAGCAGCGGTTCCCGCGAAAACGCCCGCCGCCTGCTGGACAAGGAATCGGACATCAATATCGCCCTGCTGCAAAGCGGCCAGGAGCTGGAACTTGATGAAGAACAGCGCCAGTCGCTGCATAGCCTGGGTGCTGTCTACCACGAACCCCTGTGGTTGTTCGTGCGCCGTCACCTGCAAGCCGAAACCTTGCAGGACCTGACCATCCGCAAGATAGCCATTGGCGGCCCTAACGGCGGCCTGCGCATGCTGCTCTCACCGCTGCTGCAGTCAATTGGTGTGGATACCGACAACCCCGGCGGCAACTGGCAGCCCATTACCGGGCAGAAAGCAGCCGATCAGCTGCTGGCCGGCGAACTGGACGGTGCCTTCTTCATGGCCCGTGCCGAAAGCGACCTGATCCGCCAGCTGGCCGATCACCCTGAAGTACGGCTGTTTCCCTTTAGCCGCGTCCGTGCCTACGAGCATCACCTGCCGTTTGTCGAAGGCATAGACGTCAGTCGCGGCCTGCTCAGCCTGACCAACGACCAACCGGCCTACGACACAAAAACCCTCGGCGCACAGGCCCTGCTGGTGATCAACAATGACTTTCACCCGGCCATTGCACCGCTGATCCTGGCGACCGCCCAGAAAGTGATGGCCGACGGCGGCCTGCTGGAAGAGCCCGGCGCCTGGCCCAAGGCCGACCCTCAAGCCTTCGAGATGCTGGCCGAAGCCGACTATTTCCACCGCAAGGGGCCACCCCTGCTGCAGCGCTATCTGCCATTCCGCATTGCCTCGCTGGCCGACCGCTACATCATCCTGGTGATTCCGCTGCTGGTGGTGCTGTTCCCGCTGTTCAAGATTGCCGGCCCGGTCTACCGCTGGCGCATCCGTGCGCGCATCTATCGCTGGTACAAGTACCTGCGCGACATCGACAAGAAGTTCAACCGCAACACCTTGCCGCAGCAGCTGGACGAGGAAATCCTGCGTTTGCAGGAGTTGCAGAACGAGCTGGCCAAGGTCGAGGTTCCCCTGTCCTACACCCACGAGCTGTACGAATTGCACCTGCACGTACGCTTCGTCATCCACCGTCTGCAAGAGCTGAAAGAAGGCTGCGACGGCACCCCTGAGTTTACGGATTAAACATGCCCATCCAACATTGCGTCATTCATTATCTGGACAAGAAGCCCGACGACAGTCCTGCCGTGTTGCAGGCTGCCGCGGCACCGCTGGAAGTCACCAGCGAGCTGGAAGATCTGCTGGTCGACTTCAACGACAACTACAATGCCAAGCAGGGCAAAAGCTGGGCCTGTTTTGTTGATGACGAACAGGCCCTGCCCGCCGGACTCAAGGCTCTGCAAGCTGGCGAGCAGGAGTTCGCCGAGTTGGGATTGCAGCTGGCGCAGCACTGGCAAAAACTGCTCGACGAACACCAGCTGTACCAGAATGTGCACCTGTGCCTGATGCTGTACCAGTTCAACATGGCCGATTACTGCGTGGTCGCCCTGCTGCCCCAGCGCCGCGGCCTGCGCATCAGCGATGCGCTGCAACCGGAAGACATCCAGCACCTGGACCTGAGCCAGCTGCAACTGGCCTGTCGCATCAACCTGAGCGAATGGCGCAACAACGCCGCCTCGCGTCACTACATTTCCCTGCTCAAGGGCCGCGGCGGCAAGAAGTTGGCTGACGCTTTCCTGGAACTGCTACATGCCGAAGAACACGGCGATGCGCCGGCCGATACCCGCACATTGCTGCGCGCTTTCAGCGACTACATTGATACCACAGGACTGGAAGAAGAGCCGGTACAGGAGAAAACCAAGGCACTGGTGCAATACACCAAGGAACAGCAGCGCAAGGGCGAACCTGTTGCGCTGGAAGGCCTGTCCGAAGTACTGGATGAAGAAAACCCGCGCGCCTTCTATGAACACATCCGCAACCTGGACTACGGCCTGAGCGACTATGTACCGACCGACCGCAAGACCATCAACCAGTTTCAGCGCTTCACCGGGCGTGCCGAAGGCATCTCCATCAGCTTCGAAGCGCATCTGCTAGGCTCGCGCGTGGAATACGACGAGCAGCGTGACATGCTGATCATCCGCCAGCTGCCGACCCAGCT
>CAZKTB010000013.1:13078-18131 GCA_964555485.1 uncultured Thiopseudomonas sp.
CTGTTCTACGGGCTGTCCTTTCCGCTGCAGAAAGTGCGTGGCATGGGCAAGCTGTACAGCATCTTCGCGCTCACCGACGAAGCCTTTGCCCTGACGGCTCCCCGTGATCCGCGCCAGCTGGATCATGGCTGGATTCTCTGGACCCAGCTGGGCCTGCAACTGTGCTGGATCAGCGGTTCGCTCACCGGTGTCATCATCGGCAGTACCTTGCTGCAGGATGTACGCGGACTGGATTTCATTCTCACTGCACTGTTCATCAGCCTGGCCATGGATGCCTACCGGCACAACCCCGACCGCAGCACGCTGCTCAGCGCCGGCTTCATCGGCATTCTGGCCAGTCTGCTGGCCGGCAATCACATGCTGGTTGTTGCCATGGCGGCCTTTGCCGCGTTCATGCTGCTGCGTTACCGGTTCGGCCAACCCAAGAAACAACAGCAGCAGGAAGCGGAAGATGCCTGACAACAGCTATATCCTGCTGGCCATCGGCACCGCCGCTACCATTACCCTGATGCTGCGCGCCCTGCCCTTTGTATTGAAAAACGCCATCAAGGACTCGCCTCTGCTGCTGGCACTGAACCGCTGGATGCCACTGGGCATCATGGTGATTCTGGTGGTGTACTGTCTGGCGGCGATTGATCTTGCCGACAGTCAGCTGGCCACAGCCCAGCTGGCAGCCTGCCTGGTGACCTTCCTGATGCACCGCTGGCGGCACAACCTGTTTCTCAGCATTGCCGCCGGTACCGGCAGCTGCGTACTGCTGGCCAACTGGCTGTTGCCGCATCTGCTGTAAGCTCCAGCCGCCCGGCACAGCCTGCTAGCAGCGGAAAATCAGGTACTTTTCCCAGTCGTCTTCGGGTACATCCAGCTCGCTGACCATCTCGCCAAGTCGTGAAATGCCTGCGGCATGCACCGCATTCTCGTCACCACAAACCAGGTGGTGCCAGGGCGGCAACGGCTTGCCTTCGGCCCGCAGGCGGTAGGCGCAGGTCTGCGGCAGCCAGGAAAAAGAGGCGACGTCACCCGGCTGCAGCCGAATGCAGTCCGGCACGAACTTCTTGCGCTCGGGATAGTTGCTGCAGCGGGCAGTACCCAGATCCAGCAGCTTGCAGGCAATGCGGGTGTAGTAAACGCTGTCCGGATCCTCGGCATCCTCCAGTTTCTGCAAGCAACAGAGTCCGCAGCCGTCACAGAGCGACTCCCACTCCTCATCGCTCATCTGCTCGAGGGTCTTGCGCTCCCAGAAGTGTTTGACAATGGCAGCCATGCTTACTTTTTACCCTTGGCCGGCTTGCAGCGCACGTCCACCCGCATGCGGATCACCTGATGGTTGAAACCGGCGGTAACGTGGGATTTCTGGCCCGGCTCGATGCGCACATTGCGGTTGACCGGAACGCCGGGACCACTGCGCATGCGTACATTGCACTGTGCTGCAACCACGCCATAGTTTTCCAGGGACACCGCTGCGTTGTTGTCGCCCAGATCAATGGTATCAACGGCAATCTTGACGTTCTTGATGTTCTCGTTGACCTCGAAAGGAAAGGCCCAGGCCAGGTTGCCAACCAGCAGTCCGGCCAGCAAAAGTACAGCTTTGATCATGAAAGATGCCCATGTCAGTAATTGAACGGCGCATTCTAGCGCACAACAGCCATGGCGTAGAAACTTGCCCGCACTGTCAAAGTGCAATTCATGCTTGCAATCAACCGGCAACGGGGTAATCCTGCACACCAAAAATAGGAAGCACGCGCATGAATTACATCTACCAACTGATCGAACAGGTCAATAATCTGGTCTGGGGCACCCCGATGCTGGTGGTGATCCTGGGTACCGGACTGTTCCTTACCGTCGCTCTCAAGGCCATGCCGATTCTCAATATCGGCCGTGGCTTCCGCGAGATGTGGCACGGCCGCAGCCTGGGTGACGAGTCTACCGGACACATCAGCCCCTTCGCCGCATTAATGACCACACTGGCTGCCACTGTAGGTACCGGCAACATCGCCGGTGTCGCCACCGCCATCGCCCTGGGCGGCCCCGGCGCGCTGTTCTGGATGTGGTGTACCGCCCTGGTCGGCATGGCCACCAAATACTGCGAAGTTTTTCTCGCCGTGCATTTTCGCGAGAAGACCGCACAGGGCCACTTTGTCGGCGGCCCCATGTATGCCATCAAGAACGGCCTTGGTCCGCACTGGGCCTGGTTGGGCGCAGCCTTTGCGCTGTTTGGCGGGCTGGCCAGCTTCGGCATCGGCAACATGGTACAGGTCAACAGCATGGCGGCCAGCCTGGAAAGCAGTTTCAACCTGCCACTATGGGTGACCGGAGCCGCCACCATGATTGCCGTGGCGCTGGTAACTCTTGGCGGCATCAAGCGCATTGGTGCCGTGGCGCAGACTCTGGTGCCTTTCATGTGTGTCGTCTATTGCCTGGCGGCACTGATGGTGCTGGTCTATTTCTGGCGCGATGTACCTGCCGCCCTGGTGCTGATCTTCGACTCCGCCTTCAACGGTCATGCCGCAGCTGGCGGCTTTGCCGGTGCGGCGATGATGGCCGCCATCCGCTTTGGCGTGGCCAGGGGCATCTTCTCCAATGAAGCCGGTCTGGGCAGCGCAGGTATCGCCCAGGCGGCCGGCACCAGCAATGATCCGGTCCGCTCGGGCCTGATCGGCATGATGGGTACCTTCATCGACAGCATCATCGTCTGCAGCATGACCGGCCTGGCGATTGTCTGCAGCGGCGTCTGGACCTCGGGTGAAAGCGGCGCCGTGCTTTCATCCACGGCCTTCGAGGCGGCGATGCCGGGCTTCGGTCACTATTTAATCAGCCTGTCACTGATGGTTTTCGCCTTCACCACCATCCTTGGCTGGAGCTACTACGGCGAGCGCTGCTGGCAGTTTCTGCTCGGTCACAGGGCCATCCTGCCCTACCGGCTGATCTGGATTGTCGCCATTCCGGTCGGCGCGCTGACCCAGCTGGATGCCGTCTGGCTGCTGGCCGATACCCTGAACGGCCTGATGGCGCTGCCCAACCTGATGTCATTGCTGTTGCTCAGCCCGCTGGTGCTCAATCGCACCTACGCCTACTTCAGGCAAAACTGAGACTCTGGCCGGCCCGGGTTCTTGTTGACCTGCCCATGCTTGTCCGTGGCCGGCCTCGCAAAGCTTTTCTGCCAGTCAGCTGCGGCATATTGCGCCCGGAACCGGCAGTGCCGGCATCCGGCCAGAATCAAGCCCCGTCCGGCCAGCTCCGTAAAACACATAGGCTGAATATCAGCAGCCAAGCCGTTTTCTTCAGTTTCATAAAGCTGGCGGGGTGATTAATCCGGCATTTTACGGTAGGATTCTTGGCCATTTACCGCCAAATAGCTACGGAAACCAGCCCATGACCGATCGCCTGACACTCCTTCGCCCCGATGACTGGCACATTCACCTGCGCGACGGTGCAGTCCTGCGCCATACGGTTGCCGATGCCGCCCGCATGTTCTCCCGGGCCATCATCATGCCCAACCTGGTCCCACCGGCACGCAATGTGGAAGAAGCCGGCGAGTATCGTCAGCGTATTCTGGATGCAGTTCCTGCTGGCAGTTCGTTCGAGCCGTTGATGACGCTCTACCTGACCGACCAGACCAGCGCCGAAGACATCCGCGCGGCCAAGGCCTGCGGCTTCGTGCATGCCGCCAAGCTCTATCCGGCTGGTGCCACTACCAACTCGGATTCCGGCGTCACCGCCCTCGAGCACATCTACCCTGCACTGGAGGCCATGGCCGAAGTCGGCATGCCGCTGCTGGTACACGGCGAGGTCACCCACGACGAGGTGGATATCTTTGACCGCGAAAAGCGTTTCATCGATGATCAGCTGATCGGCCTGGTCGAGCGTTTCCCCGCACTGAAAGTGGTGATGGAACACATCACCACCGCTGATGCCGTGCAGTTTGTCGAGTCGGCCGGCAGCAATGTGGCTGCCACCATTACGCCGCATCATTTGCTGTTCAACCGCAACCACATGCTGGTTGGCGGCATCAAGCCGCACTTTTACTGTCTGCCGATCCTCAAGCGCAACGTCCATCAGCTGGCCCTGCTGAAAGCGGCCACCAGCGGCAATCCGAAGTTCTTCCTCGGTACCGACTCGGCGCCCCATGCGCAGCACACCAAGGAAGCCGCCTGTGGTTGTGCCGGCTGCTACAGCGCCTTTGCCGCCATCGAGCTGTATGCAACCGCCTTTGAACAGGAAGGCGCGCTGGACAAGCTGGAAGGCTTTGCCAGCCACTATGGTGCCGACTTCTATAGCCTGCCGCGCAACACGGAAACCGTTACCCTGGTGCGCGAGCCCTGGCAGGTGCCGGCCCAGCTGCCGTTTGGTGACAGTCAGGTGGTGCCGCTCTGTGCCGGCGACACCCTGCAGTGGCGTCTGCTGGAGAACCCGGCATGACCCGTGATTACAGCGAATACGACGACTACGAAGACGCCGAAGCCAGCCAGGAAAAGCCCAAAAGCAAACCGGCCTCACCCATGGCGCAAAGGTTCCGTGGCTATCTGCCAGTGGTAGTGGATGTGGAAACCGGCGGCTTCAACAGTGCCACCGATGCCCTGCTGGAAATTGCCGCCGTCATTCCGAGCATGGATGACCGCGGCCTGCTGTATGCCGAACACAGCCTGTTCTTCCGGGTTGAGCCCTTCGAAGGCGCCAACATCGAGCCTGCAGCACTGGAGTTCACCGGCATCAAACTGGATCATCCGTTAAGAATGGCGGTTAGCGAAAACCATGCTCTGGTCGAAATTTTCAAAAGCATCCGCAAATCGATGAAAAGCGCCGGCTGCAAGCGCGCCATCCTGGTTGGCCACAACAGCCACTTCGACCTGGGTTTTGTGCAGGCGGCAGCCGAGCGCTGCAACATCAAGCGCAACCCCTTCCATCCGTTTTCCAGTTTCGATACGGCAACCCTGGCCGGTCTGGCCTATGGCCAAACCGTGTTGGCCAAGGCCTGTGAAGCAGCCGGCATCGAATTCGACAACCGCGAAGCCCACAGCGCCCGCTACGATACCGAGAAAACCGCCGAGCTGTT